>NZNL01000025.1 GCA_002694855.1 Gammaproteobacteria bacterium | reverse complement strand
GGGGAACAGGTGCTTGAATTAAAGATCGGCTATGAGCGGGCCTGGGTACAGATTCGTGCTGCCTTAGAAACCGCTGAGATACTGATCGTTGACAGCAATAGAGATCAGAATTTCTTTAATGTCCGGTTCGCGGGCATTGCAGAGGGCGAAGATGAACCTGGATTTATTGCACGAATATTCGGCGGTGACGATGAGGCAGCCGAAGCCGAAGAACAGGGTTTTAGTATACAGCTACAAGAAAGCGACAATGTCATTAATGTGATTACAAAAGCCCTCGAATCGTCGGACGATGCAAATCAACTGACTGTTGAGCTATTACAAGTTATTAACAATAATCTAACTTAGTATCCGCGACCAAGTACTAGTGAGCCGAGGCCATCATGAATACTATTTTACGTGTAGTTCGTGGGTAACTGTTTTTTCGTGCTCTATCCGTTGCACAGCCGCTCGTGCTTCAGTAGCTTCCGCCTAGGGTGTGCTAGGTGCTTGGTTTAGCGATGCAATCCAGTGAAGGAGTGTTGATGTCGTCATCTGAGTTGAAAAACACCAAGGCGTCGAAGAAAAAAATCCGACATTGAGGNTTTTATTGGCTTAGCTTATGGATGCCATACATCGATTTCTTCCCTGTGACACACCCAGCTCTTGGCTGGAAGCAGCGCTTGCCAATCAACCAAACCTGCTAATAGATCATGCCAATTGTGAGAAAAAAGCAGCGGCCACTGCGATCAATCTTATGCATCGTTACTCTTTGGAACCAGGTTTGTTAAGTAAGATGTCTCAACTTGCTCGGGAAGAATTGCTACATTTTCACCAAGTGGTGAAAATTATGGCGGATCGAGGAATCCGTTATATAAGGCTCAGTCCGTCCCGTTATGCAGCTGGCTTACGCTCTATAATTAGAAAACCAGAGAAAGAGCAATTGGTAGATATACTGATTGTCGGGGCTTATATCGAAGCACGCTCATGTGAGCGATTCGCGAAACTGGCCCCGCGATTGGATGACGAATTGCAACGTTTTTACAAGAGTTTAATTAAATCGGAAGCAAGGCACTTCGAGGACTATCTTAAATTGGCCACCCAGTGTGCAGGGGGGGATATCTCGGCACGACTGAAAGTCTTTGCTAGGAAAGAAAAAGAGTTGATAACTGCACCGGATAAACTTTTTCGGTTTCACAGTGGGGCTCCGGTCTTTAATATCCATCAGTAAGTACACATCTTATAAAATCNGTGTTTTAGGCATCTGCAGCCATTATCATGNAAGAATCTGCAAGACAGAGTGAGNNCCAATATAGTTTCTTATAGTCGCTAAAAGGACTATTTAAACACTGGAATTAGTGAAAGAGGGTANATTTCAGAAGCCCTTAACTGGTAACCAAGTCATTCAGGTAGAAGTGTTTGCGCCTATAAGCATTTTTTTGTGGGGCTTAAAATTCATAGAACAGCCANCGATAAATTTATCAACAAATTCCAGATCAGCTTGAGCAGTTTGTGCATCGGCAGAAGTTAAGCTTTCTTTGGGTGGGAATAGCCCCATTCCTGAGAGCATGCAGTTCCAGGACATCTTTGTATAATAACTTCCAATGTTAAGACGTTTTAGCTCATCTTCTAAGCTTTGTATGTTGTACCAACAACCAAGCATATCTTTTACGTTGTTAGGAATGTTCTTATTTTCTCGGTTATCTATCCAATATTGACTATCANTTCTTGAATTGGTCTTATAATGTAAAACAATGTAGTCTCGAATACCTTCAAAATTCATATTCATTCGTNGGTTAAATAGTTCTTTGAATTGATGGGTAAAACCACCTTCCTCAAATGCTGTGGCAAATTCTTCAATTGTAGAGATTACAAATTGTAGAGCNGTTGCTTCTAACGGTTCTATAAAACCTTGAGAGAGACCAACTGCTACACAATTGTTACGCCANGACTCTTTCGCTCTACCAACTTTCATTTTTAGATGACGAGCTTCAATATCGCTTTCTAAAACCCCCAAGTGTGCTCTAAGCTCTTTCTCAGCCTCATCCTGAGTACAATATTGCGAACTATAAACATATCCATTGCCAATACGGTTAGTCANAGGGATGCGCCATACCCAGCCATTCGTTAATGCTGTAGATACAGTTTGNGATGGTATATTTGGCTCAATTTCCGTCGGTATTGTTATTGCAGAATCATTAAACAGGTTATCTGAAAANCTAATAAATGGAACTTTTAAAGTTTTTTCTAGAAGAATAGAAGCAAAACCAGAACAGTCTACAAAAAAGTCACCAGACAATATTTGATCATTATTAAGTTTTAAAGAGGTNATATCACCATTCGAATTTAATTCAACGCTNTTGACGGTCGCCTGGATATGATTGATGCCGCCGACTTCGGCTGCTTTTTTCTGTAAAAACTTTCCAATNAATACAGAATCAAAGTGATAGCCATANTGAAAATGNAATGGAAAGTTTTTTGAGGCAATTGGGGCTAATTTTTTTTCAGCTAAACTTGCCATTAAGGAAAAGCGATTGGGATGGGCTATGACGTCAACTCCTTTTCTACGAAGAGTTGCATTATCATAGAGAAATTTAAGTGTCACAAAATCAAGACTACAGCCAAAAGGGTGAAAATACTCTTCATAGCCAGAAACCGTTGACCAATTTTTAAAACTTATTCCATTTTTGTAGGTCGCATTACATTCCGGCATCCACTCAGACTCTTTTATACCTAATGAATCAAAAAAATGCTTTAGCTTTGGAGTAGAGCCTTCACCTACTCCAACAATACCGATATCAGGTGATTCAACTAAGGTGATATTAATTCCGAGGTGCTGCCATTTTTTTTGTAACGCGTTGGCGGTCATCCACCCGGCCGTTCCTCCACCGAGTATCACAATGCTTTTTACTTTCAATATGTGGCCCCCTTTAATGTCTAAATACTAAAGCGACACAAACTTGTTTTTATCCTTTACCGAATTACAAATCCTCCTTTTTTAAAATTAGCTTTTAAATGTGCGGTTGGCAACAACAATAGTTGAGGGTAAGCCAAATACTCCCCCGTTCTAATTTATTGGCCANCTCCAATGATGGGAGCTGGAGGGTTTAAAGNTGGGTTATGTTGGGTTAGAACGCTAATTCCTAAGAAGCGATTGTATATAAAGGAGGTATGATTCCATAGTGGGGGTCCGGTAACCGGGACGTCCTAACGCGGTTAATTTTTGCAATCCTCGGGTAAAATTAAATTACCGTTGAATCGTTCTCGCAATAATTGGACCTGGTTACAAGGGATCTCGTCATTTCCTAGCAAGTTTACAGATGTNAGGCTGGAGATATTTAGCAGTGGGCGGATATCGGTAATGAGATTGTTGTTTAAGTTAAGACCACCGAGTTGAGGAAGCTCCTCGAGCGGGGTGATATTGCTGATATTGTTATTAGCNANGTCTAAAAAACGCAACTGACCCAGCTGGCCAATGCGCTCAAGGTCGGAAATTTCAGAATTACCGCAGGATAACACGGTCAATTCAGTAGCATCATTCACGTTTTGTTGNCGCATTGCTAAGTTTATACAGCCTTGTAACTCAGCATTTATGACTTCATTNGTACTCAGCCTGCCCGTNGGGTCATAGACCGGCTGATTGTTAACGGAGATAGTGAAGAGTTGAGAGCANGCTGNGTAAAATGCCGCAACTAAGATCAACAGATGTCGGAAATTCTTAAGATTTGGCTGGATCATAGTTTGATTCGACTAGCTGGTAATTAGGATTTATCCCAGTTAGTATGCGCAACCCNTTGTTTGTTAAAAGATTACAGGCAATTGTCCAACGAATCCAAGGAAATTGGTATGAAAATAGTAAAACGTGCGACTTGGGTCNTTTCTTCTGTTGTGGTCTTGATGGTTGGTTTATACGCATCTGCTCAAGATAGCGTGGACTTGGAAGATGCAGATAACCGGATAGCCTATTCGCTTGGCGCCAATATTGGNCAAAACCTGNTGGCTCAAGAGCTTATAGAGGGAATCGATGNNCAGNTTTTTGTTGTAGGAATGTTGGATGCCTTTGCTGATGATCTAAAACTTCCACCTGCAGAAATGATGGCTGCAATTCAAACCNATATGGAANNGCAAGCCAATGCTGCTCAGGCGGAGTTGTCTGATAACTTANCTGNCAGTGAGGAATTTTTGGCGCAAAACTCCCTGAATAANGGNGTAGTAACCCTCGAATCTGGATTGCAATACCTGGTCCTTGAGTCGGGGCCCGGAGANGGAGTGTCGCCAACATCCAGTAATTCAGTATTAGCTCATTATCACGGAACTTTGGTAGATGGTAGTGTATTTGATTCATCAGTCAATCGTGGTGAGCCAGCAACTTTCGGAGTATCTCAGGTTATTGCGGGCTGGACTGAAGCNTTGCAGCTTATGAAAGTTGGGGACAAGTGGCGTCTTTTTATTCCACCTAACATGGCCTATGGTGAAGCATCGCCAACCCCCGCAATACCTCCAAACGCAGCGCTAATCTTTGAAGTTGAGCTTTTAGAAATCAGGTAANCATTNGGGAATACTGTACTGCAATCGATGAGCAGAGGCGGCTCGAAAGTTTNGAANGAAGAGCTGTTGCAATTCTTGCANCAGTCCCCAACACCTTTTCATGCGGTGAGCAACATGGTCCGCTTACTTGAGCAAGCTGGCTTTCATCGGTTAGACGAAATATCCCATTGGGAGTTAAAAAAGAACNGTTCTTATTTTNTAGTCCGCAATGATTCGGCANTAGTCGCCTTTAATGTCGGNAGTGTCTTACCNCTCAANGGTGGCTTAAGATTGTTTGGTGCGCATACTGATAGCCCANGCCTAAAGGTTAAACCTAATCCGGAAATAAATAACCACGGTTACGTGCAGTTAGGTGTTGAAGTTTATGGCTCGGCTCTNTTNAAGCCATGGTTTGATCGAGATCTTTCAATCGCAGGNCGAGTGGATTTTCAAACCAAAAGCGGAGAAATTAACAGCACCCTCNTCGATTTTGGAAAGCCGATCGCATTTATTCCTAGCTTGGCTATACACCTAGACCGACANGCTAACGACGGGCATAAGATCAATTCGCAGAAAGAACTTCGTCCCATACTNCTTCAGGNNCGAAACGAGGAAAAGTTTCGGCTAGACNAGTTGTTGTTNAATCTGGTTNGTAAGCAATACGAAAATGAAACTGTAGAGCAAGTGTTATCACACGAACTGCTGCTTTACGACACACAGCCTGCGCAATTGGTTGGTTTAGAGNAGCAATTTATTGCCTCTGCTCGTTTGGATAATTTGCTCAGTTGTTATCTTGGTTGCAAAGCATTAATGNCTAGTGGTAGTAAACATGCNAGCGTGCTGGTGTGTAACGACCATGAAGAGGTCGGAAGTGTTTCGACTTCAGGGGCTCAAGGGCCATTTCTTAGATCTGTCCTGCAAAGGATAATCAGGGGGTTCCATCAGGAAGAAGATGCTTTTCAAAGAGTTGCACGTCAATCAATTTTCCTCTCTGTAGATAATGCACATGGTGTGCACCCGAATTTTTCCGAAAAACATGATGATCAACATTATGCGTTGCTCAATGGTGGACCAGTCATCAAGATAAATGCGAATCAGCGTTATGCGAGCAACAGCCAGTCCATTGCACTATTTAAGTCACTCTGCAATAAGCTATCGATTCCCTATCAATCATTTGTAATGCGCAATGATATGGCTTGTGGAAGCACTATCGGGCCGATTACAGCTGCAGAGCTGGGGATCACTACTGTAGATGTAGGGATTGCTAGTTTTGGTATGCACTCAATTCGGGAGTTGGCTGGAATCAAAGATATTAAGTCGATGCTCGAAATAGCTATGCTGTTCTTCGATCAGTAGTACAAGTCTTAACGCTTTTTTCTTATTTCTCGAATTATGAAGCGTGCCGGATCAAGCGCACCTATTATGCCTTGTCCAAAAGGGGGCACCTCTTGATCGATCAAGCTTGCTAGATATTCGCTGCTCAATGGGCATGTCGCCAAACCATTAGAGCCGTGAGCTGCAGTGATGTACAGTCCTGGCAAATAATAATCACTGGAAATTTTTCCGATTTGTCCATAGTGACCTCCTAACATGCTGTGATCTTGTAGCTTAGATACGTTCGGAACCTTTCCAACAACTGGGAAGTTGTCTTTTGAATTGCAACGCACGGTTACTCGGGCTGATTGTATTACCTGTGATAGATAGTCTCCCCGGAAACAAGCTCGGGCACCCGCCAAGTTTTGCTGGTCGTCATCTGGCCTGAGTTCCAGCCTAGCGTCCTCTCTTCGATAACTTGCTGATAGATTATGATGTTTCCCAATCTCGGGGAACACGGTTCGATTACCACAGACTACGGTAGCTAATGAAAGACTCTGGTCGGTAGCGCTGATAATGGAGGTTTGCCCAGGTAGTGTCGTTAGAGGTAGTTGGTAAGTTTGCTGAAATTGGGAGGCATTATAACTGTTTGCGATCACTACAATTGGTGCNCGTGCAATTTCCTTTTGCTCTTTANCCAACAATTGCCATTGATTGTCNTTTTTCTTTAGNGAACTAACTACTTGGTCTGTGATTANGTCAATGCTCGGATGNTCAAGATAAGTGTNGCACAGCAAAGAACCGTCAATCCAACCACCTAATGGGAAGTAATAAGCTGCTTCTGTGAGCTGACAATTCGCGAGTCTGCTCGCGGATTGAACATCAAGAGTTTGCATAACTTGTTTATTATAAAGTTTTTTCAGTTTATTGGGGTTTAGGTCTCTTTGTTTGTTCATTGCGCCGACGANTTGGAGGACTCCNCAGTTATGNAANTTTATGCGGTTGTTTTTCGAAAGTTGACGAAGTTCCCGTTGTGTATAAAGGAAACTGTGCAAGTAAAACCGAGCTAGNTCTGAATCTGTTTGGAACAGGCGACAACGCAAAGCTAGTTGTGAATTACCTGAAGCGCCAGTGGCTGCCCCGGGCGCTTGGTCGATTACCTTAACTTCCCAATTACGCTGGGCCAGGCTGTACGCCATGCTACAACCTGCTATGCCTGCCCCGATTATGAGTNCTGAACGTATTGGTTGGTTTAGTGCCGCACGCTCAATATTATGTTTACCGGAACCATAACTATTTAAAATTGATTCGCGAGATGGTTTATTCTGACAATTTTTCGCAAAAAGCATATGGCGTTTGCGAGCGTGGCCCGGTCGTTTTTCTACCGCAAAACCGGCTGCTTGCAGGTGTTTGCGTATACTTCCAGCAACGCTGTAGCTAGTGAGTGTAGCATCAGATTTGCTGTGACTAGCTATTGATTGAAATAACTGAGGTTGCCACATTTCTGGGTTTAGTGGTGGAGTAAACCCATCCAAATACCATATGTCGACTTGCATACGGATTGGAAGGTTTTCTAGTTGAGCTAGGGTATCCCCGAAGTGCAAGTCCAATAGGATTTCGTTACCCAAGTGGAGTCGATGACAGCCACTGCTNTGGTCAGGATAGATAAGCCTGAATTGATCACTAAGTTTGGTGAGAGAGAGCCAGCGGCTATGAACTCGTGTCAGGTCATCGAAAGAGAGAGGGTATTTTTCAAAGCCAATGTAATGCAGTCTGGCTGGTTTGCGTTGAGTTTTTTGGAATAGATGCCATGTCTGGAGGAAGTTCAAGCCGGCACCGAATCCGATTTCGGCAATAGTGAATGGCGATTTCCTTTCGGTCATTTCCGCCCAGCGTGCCGTTAACTTGTTACCCTTAAGAAAGATATGCTGGCTTTCGGCCAGCTCGTCTTCGCGGGAATAATAGATATCCCTAAAGCGTTTGGAGAAAGGAAGGTTCGAATCGATCCAGCTTAATGAGGCATTTTCGATTTCCACAGGAAGAATTGATTTAGGATTTCCGGATGTGTTGAGTGGTTTTAGCCTACTATAACCGCATTATGATTTATTGTAATGTGAACGAACCTACTTAAACGATTAGGCCAACGCTGGAATAAACAGGCTATTGAGGTAAAATGCGCGTTTTCTCGTGCGTGTCGTGGGTTGATGAAAAATGCTGGAGATAAATAGCCAACTGGCAAGACTAAAGGAATTGAATTCCCGGACTGACAGCCTCAGGGGGTATCTTTGACTTTGAGGAAAAGCGCGAACGTTTAACTGAGGTGGAACTGGAGCTCGGTCAAGCTTCTATCTGGGAAAACCCCGAATACGCTCAGGCACTGGGCAAGGAGCAATCCAGCCTAGAGGCGGTTGTTCATGTCATGGAAAAGCTTTACAACGGTATTGGGGAGATCGAGGAACTATTGACTTTAGCGCATGAGGAATGTGATCAGGAGCTGTTTATCGCCGCTACTAATGATCTTGATCAACTCCAAGCACAATTAGAGGTATTGGAATTCCGGCGTATGTTCTCCGGTGCAATGGATTCTACAAACGCTTATCTGGACATTCAGGCCGGTTCGGGTGGGACGGAAGCCCAGGATTGGGCGGAGATGTTATTACGCATGTACCTGCGTTGGGGAGAGAGCAAAGGATTTAAGGCCGACCTTGTGGAAGTGTCTGGCGGCGATATCGCTGGTATAAAGAGTGCCACCATTTATTTCACAGGGGAGTTTGCCTTTGGTTGGTTAAGGACCGAAACAGGAGTGCATCGATTGGTGCGAAAATCACCTTTTGATTCTGGAAGCCGACGCCATACATCATTTGCTTCTGTCTTTGTTTCTCCGGAGATTGATAATGAAATTGAAGTGGATCTGGATATGTCTGATGTGAGAGTCGATACTTATCGTTCTAGTGGTGCCGGAGGCCAACACGTTAATAAAACTAATTCAGCGGTTAGGCTGACNCATGAGCCAAGTGGGATCGTTGTGCAGTGTCAGAGTCAGCGATCTCAGCATAAGAATAAGGACATGGCCATTAAACAATTAAAGGCNAAATTATACGANCTTGAAGAATTGAAACGTAAGGAAGAGATGCAGTCTATTGAAGAATCCAAGGCCGATATCGGCTGGGGTAACCAGATCAGGTCTTANGTGCTTGATTCCTCNCGTATTAAAGANCTGAGAACGAATATAGAGGTAACAAACACCANCGCNGTACTGGATGGNGACTTGGATAAATTCATCGAAGCCACTTTAAANATGGGNTTGTAGTGTAGAGTTNANATGTCAGAANAAGATGAAAATAANCTGATCGCTCAGCGTCGTGAAAAACTNGATGCTATACGCAGTGNGCGGCAGGCGTTTCCTAANGAATTCGTNAGGCAACATATTNCNGAAGATTTACATTCTCTCTGTGGTGATAAAAGTCAAACAGANCTGGAGAAGCTNGCACTANAAACAACTNTTGCTGGNCGTATNGTGCGCATGCGNGGACCTTTTGTTGTGATAAAAGATGCGAGTGGCCAAATACAGCTGTATATGAANAACAAGTCTTTTTCGAAAGANCTGGCNCTAGAACTGAAATCATTAGACCTCGGTGACATAATCGGAGTGNAAGGTGAAGTGTTTAAAACCNGNAAAGATGAACTTACAGTGCGGGTTGCAGNNTTTGAATTATTNACNAAGTCATTGCGGCCACTACCGGATAANTATCGCGGNTTAACNGACACCGAGATGCGCTATCGGAGACGCTATGTCGATTTGATCGTAAATGAAAAATCTCGTGCCGTCTTTGAAATGCGATCTCGCATTATTGGATTTATACGGAAGTATTTTGAAGATCTGGGGTTTATTGAGGTTGAAACCCCCATGATGCAGATTATTCCGGGTGGGGCAACCGCCCGTCCATTTATCACCCACCATAATGCTCTTGATCAAGACATGTACCTCCGGGTGGCTCCCGAGCTTTTTCTGAAACGTCTGATCGTAGGTGGATTTGAAAAAGTATACGAACTAAATCGTAACTTTCGAAATGAAGGACTATCGACTCGTCATAATCCTGAATTCACGATGCTGGAGTTCTATCAAGCATATGCACGTTACCAGGATCTGATGGATTTGACTGAAGACTTGTTCCGGAATATTGCCGAGAACGTACTTGGAGCTACAACTATCAATTACCAAGGCTCAAGTTATGATTTTACAAAGCCTTTCACACGTATGACAGTAATGGAGGCAATCAAAAAGTTTTGCAATGCAAAAGAGCAAGAATTTAANAGCAAAGACTCNGTGATTAAGCTAGCGAACAGTCTTGATATACATTTCGATGAGGCTTGGGGAAAAGGNAAGATTGTCATGGAAATNTTTGAGCAAAAAGTTGAGGGACAGCTAGATCAGCCTATATTTATAACGGAATACCCAATTGAGGTATCGCCTTTGGCTAGGCGCAATGAAAACAATCCCGAAGTGACGGATAGATTCGAATTGATAATTGGTGGTCGAGAATTGGCTAATGGATTTTCNGAACTTAATGATCCNGAAGATCAGGNCAATCGGTTCAAAGCTCAGGCTGCTCAGAAAGAATTGGGTNATAAGGAGGCGATGCATTTTGATAATGACTACGTNACGGCTCTAGAATACGGAATGCCACCCACTGCAGGTGANGGGATAGGCATCGATCGGGTTGTCATGCTGTTTACNGATTCGCCATCGATTAAGGATGTGTTGTTATTTCCTCACATGCGCCCACAGCATGATAGNGACTGAANACGNAATTAATACTCAACGATNGATCAANCTTGAAGATTCTTGGAAAAAGATACTATTTAAAGAATTTGGCGAGGGGTACATGCGCAGCCTTCGACAGTTTCTCCTCAACGAAAAAGCCAAAGGTAAGCAGATATTCCCCCCNGGCGATGAAATATTTACTGCTTTAAATACTACCGCTTTTGATNATGTTAACGTCGTNATTTTAGGNCAAGATCCTTATCATGGTNCCGGTCAGGCNCANGGTCTATGTTTTTCCGTGAAGCATGNTGTAGAAATACCNCCNTCNCTGGTAAATATATATAAGGAGCTGGAGANTGATTTAGGNTTGATACAGCCAGCNCANGGTTGTTTAACTTANTGGGCAGAGCAAGGCGTTCTNCTNCTGAATGCGGTACTTACGGTTGAAGCAGAACGGGCGGCCTCGCACCAAGGTAAGGGCTGGGAGCAATTTACCGACAAAATCGTCGCGATACTCAATGAAAAGAAGATGGGTATAGTTTTCATATTGTGGGGAAGTTACGCGCAGAAGAAAGGAGCGATAATAGACAGACAAAAACATTTGGTGTTGCAATCGCCACATCCGTCCCCTTTGTCTGCGAGCAGAGGTTTTTTTGGAAACCACCACTTTTCCAAGGCGAATGACTACTTGGAAAACCAAGGAAAGACCCCAATTGATTGGCAACTACCAGGGGGGGCAGAGTGATTCACACTGGGAAATTCTAACAATTAAGGTTGGGCTGAGCTTTTCTAGAAAAATAGGTTTGGAAATACATGTATGAACAATAAGATCTGCATCGTTATAGGCGCGAGTCATGCCGGCGTCACCCTGGGTTTGCAACTTCGAAAAGAGGGTTGGGAAGGGGCTATTAAGTTGATCGGGACAGAGAAAGAGTTGCCTTATCATCGNCCACCCTTGTCCAAAGAACATCTGGCTGGTAACAAGGAACTGGACGGTATACGGCTGCGACCGGTAAAGGTTTTCGAAGANAATGGAATAGAACTATTATTGGGCAGTACTGCGNTAGAGATAGATCGANCAAACAAGNTTGTCAANNTGAATGATGGGCAAGCTCTTCATTATGATAAGTTNGCANTTTGNACNGGATCTTTGGTAANAACNCTTCCGNTTGANTCAGATTTCGCGAATATTATNTATGTCCGNACTGCCGCNGATGTAGCNCAATTAAAGAGGCATGTACATCCTGGTAAGAAGGCATTAATCATTGGCGCTGGTTATATAGGTCTAGAAGTGGCGGCAGTNCTCCGNGANCAGGGNTTGGAAGTCGCGNTCATAGAGATGGCTGACCGTATCTTGAAACGGGTAACCAGCGGGCAGATGTCGAANTTCATGAGTGAATTACACCNCAGACGTGGTGTTGAGATCAGNACTGCNACCCAGGTNAAGGAGATAAANGGAGATGGATCCATTGANAGCGTTATTTGNGGTGATGGCACACAATATCTGGTNGACTTTGTTATTGTCGGTATTGGTGTTANTCCNAATGTATCCTTGGCAGAANAAGCNGGTCTTACGATAAACGAAGGNNTTTTGGTTGATGAATTTTCTCGCACGAATGATCCGGATATCTNCGCGGCNGGGGATTGNACNCGCCATCCNAGTGGTATTTATGATCGGCTAATTCGCCTNGAATCCGTNCAAAATGCAAATGACCAGGCACGCATAGCNGCTGCCAANATTTGTGGTAANCAGGTCNTTTATGACGTGGTTCCGTGGTTCTGGTCNGACCAGTACCAAATTAANTTACAGATGGTNGGGCTTAGTGAAGGCTATGATGAAATAGTCTGCCGCGGGGATCCGGACGATGCTGAGCAGAAAGGGTTCGCCCTGTTTTACCTGAAAAACTCTCGCTTAATTGCTGTGGATTGTGTTGGTCGACCAAAGGAATTCATGGCGGGCAAGCAANTAGTGAAGGCAAGAACTCACATGAAGACTACTTTATTGGCCGATGAAGGTGTAGAACCTGCAGACTTTATCCAGGGGAATTCGGCTTGATTAATCGCCGGTATAACGGCAACCACTTGTGCAGGTTTCGCGTATTTCTATTTCAAAAAGCTGCGGTAACCTAGGCTTGAGCCGCTCCCAGATCCAACGGGCAATGTTTTCACTGGTTGGGTTTTCCAATCCTTCTATTTCGTTGAGGTAGTAGTGGTCCAGTTCTTTGCGAATGGGCTTGAAGGCGGAGCTTATATCTGCAAAGTCCATTACCCAACCACTTTTTTCTTCGACATGGCCTTCAACTGAAATTTTAACTGTAAATGAATGGCCATGAAGTCTAGCGCACTTGTGGTCGGCAGGAACATTGGGGAGAAGATGAGCCGCTTCAAAGGAAAATTCTTTAAATGTTTTCATGGTTTAGAGATGCATCTGTTTTTCAAGGCGGNCNATGGTACAAATGTTTCCATATAGTGTACAGAATTGAAATACAATGCTCCGATAGTAAAGAAAAATGGCCATTTTTTTCTGAATATATCTACACAGCACATACTTTGATCTGCCTTAAATCGGTCGATTAAATCATATAGGTCAGAAAGGTATCTGATCTGCAGCCCGCGAATTTGTTGACATGTAGACCTAAGTAGGTACAATTCGCGTCTCTCCTGCGTTGGGTGGTTAGCTCAGTTGGGAGAGCGTTGCCCTTACAAGGCAAATGTCGGGGGTTCAAATCCCTCACCACCCACCATTTCATGTTGGAAATGTAGCTACTGAATTTATAAGATATAAAGTGCAAGCAGCGGACCGGTAGTTCAGCTGGTTAGAATGCCGGCCTGTCACGCCGGAGGTCGCGAGTTCGAGTCTCGTCCGGTCCGCCATTTTAAAGGCTTTAAGCCAGTTTTTAGATTCTAACTGTGCAGAAGCTACGCAGAAAAATAATGGATTATATTTCTAAAGGCCCATTCTACGTAGCTTCTTGGCGTTAATATTCAGCCTGTCGGGTTCGCCATACTCAGAGCGCAGGTTCGATACGCAGTAACGCGCCATCGTCTTCTTCATCGGTGAGCAGATACAGGAATCCGTCGGGGCCTTCGCGTACTTCCCGGATTCGTCGCCTGAGTTCCGCGAATATCAGTTCGCGTCGTATCTCCTCGGTTCTCTCGTTAAAGACAATCCGCTGCAGATGGCCCGTGCCTGGTATACCGCCCATGCGAAGAGATCCAATAAATACATTGCCCTTCCATGCAGGAAAGTGGTCGCCGGTATAAACAGCCAAACCCGAAGCCGCAATTGCGGGCAACCACACCAAAAGGGGAGATTCTAATCCTTCACGGGTCGGGTGTTCGGTTACGCGATCGCCAGAATAGTTGCGACCAAAGCTGACAATCGGCCATCCGTAGTTGCGACCAGGCAAGAGGATATTAATCTCATCACCACCATTGGGTCCATTCTCATGTTGCCACATTTCACCAGTCTCAGGATGTAACATAAGACCTAAGGTGTTGCGGTGTCCGAGGGTATAGATCTCTGGTCGATAATTCAGATGGTTAAGAAATGGATTGTCTGCTGGCACGCTACCATCGTCTTCGAGCCTAAGGACCTTGCCCCTAAGACTCTTCGGATCTTGTGCAGCATCTCCGACTCGGCCACCGGTGGACATGTAGACTTTTCCATCACTGCCGAATGCAACGCGGCCATTTAGACCAGAGTTGCCCTCATATGCCTCAGTCACAACGAGATCACGAACATCAGTGAGAGCCCCACCCACGAGTCGGCCTACCGCGAGTGCCGGCGCCCCCCAGCCATTTTCAACAGGCTTTGTATAGGTTAAATAAACCAATCCGTTCTCGGAGAAATCCGGATGCACAGCAACATCCATTAAGCCGCCGTTTCCATCNGTTCTAACCTCGGGCACACCAGAGATCGAATGAGGATCTAACACACCATCGCGGACGACTCGAAGTCGGCCGGGTCGCTCAGTAANGAGCATGCCACTATCTGGAAGAAACGCGATAGCCCACGGATGCGAGAGGCCTCTGGCAACAACACTAACACGGATCTTGTGTTGCTCAGCTGTGTCGAAGACCCAGGGACCTTCTCCCAATGGCGTAACTGGGATCCCAATCGACTGCCCGTTGATTTGACCGAATACGAGCAAGCCAAGTAGCATTAGTGCCGCAACGCGAATGAAACGAATGACTTTCATAGAAATCTCCCCAGTAGACGTTTAGAAAGAATAAAAGAAAAATGACGCATAGGCTACTTGTGTTGGGNTTATTTAAAAAAANTGGTCCATCCGTTNTTTATTTTGGTTTTTGTATGCGCGAAGTGGTTCTGATTTTCTACTTATAAAAAANTTGATCGGCGCTCGAAATATATAAGCTAAGATTTTTTGTACAACAGGAACGCTTGCCTCAATCGATGCGTAGTAATCCTCTAACGTATCTCTTTGGAATTCAGTAATTTCTTCAAGCCTACTGCCGTCCTGATAAAAGCCACAGTGAAAGTTNTTATTTGCAAAAGAATTGATTGGAAAATTAAGTTTTCCCAAACCGTTCAGCTTGAAGTTTTCAGTCAGTAAGTCTCGGTAAGTTGTTCTACAATTTTTACCACCCCCCAGGTTAAATATTCGATTAGTTAATTGTGATTGACTTTCTATGCCGTTAACAAAAGCTCTAGCTGTATCCGAAGGAGTGGCTATTTCAATAGGGGTTTCCAGAGGCATATGAAACATTAAGCCTGANATTTTATGGTTCTTGATACCCATAATTGCAGTTAACCTGAAGATGGTCCATTTTAACCTTGAGTTAGTTATAGCTTGTTCTGCATCCACCTTAGTTCTTGCATATACGTCATCGACGTTAATACTTAGCAAATCGGTGGTATTGATGTAAGGGTTTTTCAACCGATCCCCATAAACTGAGATTGAAGAACTAAACATGAAAAATGCGTTAGAACTGGTTTCTTCTATTTTTTTAACTAGGGACTGGGTGCCTAGATAGTTGATTGAATTAGTTAAAATTGGTTCCTCATCCGCTAAAGGCGGTATTATTGCGGCGAGGTGAATGACAATATCAAAGGAAGTGGTCAGGTCTTCTAATGGGTCTACTTTTGAAAAATCAGTAAAAATAATATTTATTTTANCTTTGTGACGTTTTAGTGACNTGNTATTCGAGCTNGACTTTCTGCAAACAATTGTGATTTCGTAGTTATTTTTCTCAAGTAGCTGATTGAGAACCTCTTTTCCAACAGTTCCTGTAGCGCCGGTTAGTAATAGATTCTTTTTCATTTTATTACCAAACAAAGGGGATAATGGCTTTTCTATTTTTTGGATAATTTTTGAATTTTCNCTGATACCATTCATGNTGGCTTAGGGATCTGGGNATTAGATTGGANATTGTCCAAATAAAGAATGTTGCGGCNGGCAAGTTCCAGGCAATAAGCATGAAGCCTAGCCANTCTAGTATTTCGCCGAAATAGTTGGGGCAAGAGATATAGTTAAATAATCCTCCGTTAGGAATTAAATAATCGTCGTGACTTTCNCGTAAAGAAATTAATTTTGTGTCAGAAGTTCTGTTGATAAACATTCCTAGAAAAAAAACACCTATGCCTACAATCACATTTAATGTGAGGATGTGGTTATTTTCTTGGCTTAAAAAGCCCAAATAATATCCATTAAGAAAGCCATTTATACCGTTAAAAAAGAGAGCGCAGAAAACGACAAAAACTGGTATTTCTTTTTTGTTTGTTTTGAGTTTGAACGGAAATATGANAGTTCTAAACCCATAGTGAATGAACCATAAAATGATCAAGAGAAAGGTTAGGTTATCTTTTGGGGAAGGGCCAGATAGCGAAAGTGCTGGCATTAAAATAAATGCAGGTANTTCCATTAGAAACCAACCCCATTTATTNGAAATCATAGCTCCCCATTTGTTATTTGAATGTCTTCCGTAGGGGGCTTTAATATTAAAACTAATTAAAGTTAAAAAAGTAACTATCGCAATAGCGATCCATATNTAGTTGAAATTGTTAAATCCAATCATAGTTATAGCACTAGCAAGGTTTACATTTATTTGGAAATAATTTATTTTCTTTATATATCAATAGTTTGACAAGCATTATACTACCATCTAATAGTTTTATATCTTGATATTTTTTCTACTATATTAGAAAACAGGCAGGAGGGCATATTTCAATGAGAGTACATTTATTGCNACAAGCTCCCATACAGGTACCTTCGTTTCTAGAACAATTGGCAAGGGAGATTTAATTCATGCAAATGAATGGAATCGCGCATATTGGAATCACTGTTTCCAATTTCAAGAAATGTAACCCATTCTATAGACAGCTTTTTGCGTTCCTAGAGATGCAATTGATCTATGATTCTGATGAGGTAATCTATGGGGTTGGAGGCAGAACAGGTATTGCCGTAAAAGAAGCTGAGGCCAAATTTCAAAGCGAAGTATTTGAACAAAATCGTGTTGGTCTACACCACTTCTGTTTTAGAGCTCGTACTAGGAGCGATATTGATGACTTGTACGAGTTTCTTGTGGATATAAATGCAAAGATNATNCGAGCCCCGGAAGAGGGCGATTGGGCTGCGGGTTATTATTCGGTTCTATTTGAAGACCCTGATGGAATTCGTATTGAAGCCAATTATATCCCCGGAAAAGGAAACCTAGATCCAAAAGTAAAGCTACCGATAGTAAGATAAGGTGGATTTATGATGCTATTCTGGCCAGGCTTTCCGAGTAATATCTTTACCCATCGTATCATTGAGATAGCTCTAGTTCTTAACACAGAGTAATAGGTGGTTTAGGACCAGTATNTCTGTAAAGAATAAACACTGGGAAAGAGTCATAGACTATTGGCAGCGAACATACTACGAACACTGAGCNAAACAGGCGCAATTATATNGTCAATATGAGAAACATNTTAAAAANATTTCCAGTTATTACGATCTTTTTGTTTTTAGCCGCTTGTGACATCGAATCTGTCAGTGTAGGCGATTGGAATATCATCGTAGATACCGAATTTGGTATGCAATCATCCGTCTGGGCAATTACAGCCGATGGTACAATCACGATTGCCGGAGATGCTATAAGAGTCGTCGAAGGGGCAATTTTGGAGGGGAGTAGAATTTCATGGTCGGATGAAATTTCAAATCCTTCAGGTTCTGAGCAGATGATGAGAATAAATTTTAGTGGCACGGTCGATGGAAATAATTTNCAAGGGACTATTTTTACAACCCTTGGTAACTTAACTGTGAATGGTACACGCCAGTAGGAAGGAACGATCANGCTTATGCGAATTCAATTATTAACTATCGCCGTTCCACTCATGATTTTATCTTGTTCTGAGCAACCCAGTAANGGGCAATCAGCGCCTTTTTCCCAGGTAATTACAGCTCAAAACTCTACAGATTACAGTACGAACCGTAANGCCTATTTCGGCGATCTTCACGTGCANACCATGTACTCCTACGACGCTTTTATCTTNGGNGGNACATCGTCGCCAGACGATGCGTACGAATTTGCGAAGGGAGGCTCTATTACCCACGCCGCTGGTTTCGACATGAAACTAGAGGTACCTATGGATTTTTATGCAGTGACAGATCATGCGTACTATATGGGGATAATGAGAGAGATGGCTTTAGGAAATTCAAGCTTAACTGAGCATGAGATAGCCCAAGGAATAAATGAAGTGGGTGATGATCCAATGCTTCGACGGTCTATTTTTGCTAGATTTCGCGATTTTGCCAATTCTGAAAACAGCAGAGAAATCATGGATGAGGCCGTAGTAAAGAATGCATGGGATGATATTGTGGCTAGCGCTAATCGTCACAATGATCCAGGTACCTTCACTACCTTTATTGCCTATGAATATACGGGCACCGGTCCAGAGTCCGAAATGCTGCACCGAAACGTCGTTTTCAAAAACGTCGCAGTACCAGATATGCCCTTTTCCCGATTGGACTCTGATGATCCAGAAGACCTTTGGGCTTGGATGGATAACAATCGTGCTGAAGGAATAGAGAGTTTAGCTATTCCTCATAATTCTAATATGTCGGAAGGTTTAATGTTTCAACTTGCCGACTTTAACGGTAGGCCTTTGGATGCGGCATATGCTAACAAGCGATTAAGGAATGAACCTTTAGTGGAAATAACNCAGGTGAAAGGAACGTCTGATTCTCATCCTTACTTATCGCCTANTGATGAGTGGGCTGATTTTGAACTTCTGANATTTAGGCTAGGAAGTACTGTCCCTATGCAACCNCAGGGTAGTTATGTGCGGGAGGCCCTCAAGAATGGTATTAGTATGCAGGTNGAGCATGGCTACAANCCCTTCAAACTCGGNATTATAGGTTCTAGTGATAATCATAATGCCTCTTATGTCGGCGACGAAGATGAGTTTTGGGGCGTCTCTGGTTTNNTAGATAGTGACGGTCAGAAAAGAGGTGCAGTTCCNCTCGAAGTTTCTGATGCNAATGGTGGTGTATATTTTGATAGATATAGCCGNTTTGGCGCTTCGGGACTNGCNGGGTTATGGGCTGAAGAAAATACTCGCGAATCTATTTATGATGCTTTGCGTAGAAAAGAGACTTTTGGCACTACAGGACCACGTATGAAAGTNCGCTTTTTTGCTGGTTACAATCTCCCCGACGTGGACGAGAAAGATATGATAGCCAAGGCGTACAAGGAAGGGGTCCCNATGGGTGGCGATTTGATTACCGATGCAAGTTTAGAACCTTCATTTATTGCGTGGGCATCAAAGGACCCGAATAGTGCTCCATTGCAAAGGCTACAGATTATCAAAGGATGGGTTCAGAATGGCCAATCTCGGGAAAAGGTATTTGACGTTGCCTGCTCTGATGGCGCGCAGGTGGATACAAGCAATCATCGTTGCCCAAATAACGAGGCTTCAGTCAACTTTTCGGATTGTAGTATTAGTTCGGATAAAGGGTCAGCGGAGTTAAAAACGCGTTGGCAGGATCCCGAATACGATGCCAACCAGCACGCATTTTATTACATCAGAGCAATTGAAAACCCAAGCTGCCGTTGGTCTACCTGGGACGCTATCCGCGCTGGTGTAGATCCTCGTGACGATATTCCGGCCACATTGCAGGAGCGAGTTTGGTCTTCTCCCATATGGCTTATCCCGTCCTAGTAAATTAGCTGTTTTCTTCTCCTACCCTATCCATCAAGTAATTTNCATAGATCTTAATTACTCTTTNNAAACTGAANTTTCTTTATATTTGGAGGCAATATGGGTAGCTGGCAACGTGAATTTGTTTCCNTCGAATNATCNACAAGTGNAAGGAANGGCGCAGGNTTTTATCCTTGTCAGGGGTTGTATTACTCTTCGTCGGATAAAAAACCTAAGACGGCGCTCATTGCGACTCATTACAATGTCGACTTCAGTGAACATTATTTAGGCGAATACATGGCTTCACGTGGATATGGTTTTCTAGGATGGAATACAAGATTTCGTGGGAATGAGGGCTTCTTTTTGCTAGAGCATGCACTTATAGATATTGGCGCCGGTGTTCAATGGTTAAAAGAAAAGGCTGGTGTAGAGCGACTAGTAATTCTGGGTAATTCCGGGGGTGGTTCTCTGATGGGGGCCTACCAGTCGCAAGCGCTTGGTGTAACAATGACTCCGACGCCTGGGCTTAGCTTGCCGGAAGGGCTAAATGACCTCATCCCTGCGGACTTTTACATATCTTTATGTGCGCATATTGGCCGACCTGAAGTTCTCACGGCATGGTGTGATCCGTCAGTAATAGAAGAGTCGGATCCTGCTAGTATTGATCCCGATCTAAACATGTATGACTCAGCAAATGGTCCTCCATATTCAAAGGGGTTCATAGCGCGCTATCGTGCGGCACAAGAGGCTCGTAACCATAGAATAACTAAATGGTGTCATGCTGAATTAGAGCGCTTGGGAAAGAACGGTATGTTTGATCGCGCCTTTAATCTTTATCGCACGTGGGCAGATCTACGCCTTATGGACGGCGCTATCGATCCCTCGAAACGGGAGGTGGGTAGGTGTTATGCAGGAGATCCTAAAAAAGCCAACTTTAGCCCACGGGGTATTGGCCTCACCAACACATTGCGGACCTGGTTGTCGATGTGGAGTCTAAAAGACTCTCATTGCCGCGGGGTACCGCATCTGAATCGTATTACACAACCTGCGCTGGTACTGCAAAGTGATGCCGATACAGGGGTTTTTCCAAGTGATGCTAAAGCGATTTTTGATGCTGTTGGCGCGAAAGACAAACACCTGGAAATGATTGAGGGTGATCACTATCTTCAGGCCCCTGAAGATGCCAGAGCAAAAGTAGCGGATCTGATCATAGATTGGCTTAAGGCGCGTGATGCTCATTAATGAGAAGAGAATGTGTCCTAAATTTTCTCAGAAATCATTGGATTTGTTAGTAAAACCCTCTAAGTAATTCATAAGCAAGCGTTGTTAATGAAGTTATCATAAACCGCTATGCCTAATATTTTTGAGATTATCAGGAATGGCCATGACGGAATCAAAAAAACATATTGTGATTGTTACTTTCAATATTGACTCAGACCATCAGAGAACTGCTTTGCAAGAGATTGGTGACTATGTCGGCAATTTTTTGAGTCAGCAACCTGGCTTTCTCGGTAGTCGGTTGCATTCAGGTTTAGATGGAGCCAGCATCGTGCATTATGCTGAATGGGAATGTCAGGCTGATTTCCTGAAAGCGGGTGAAAAAGCTCGTTCCCATCCCAGCTTCGATAAATTAATGAGTTATAAACCGAACGGCTTAGGATATCGTTTGCATCGTAGTTTTCCGTAGCTAAAAATTCTGGATAATCTATGCGAATCATTGAAATCCGCGAAAACACAATTCAACTGGAGGGTTTGTTATCCAATGCAACTATAAGCTTTGAGAGCCACACCGTTTCCTTAGTAGCAGTGATAACTGATCAACGTCGAGGAGGACGTCCTGTTGTTGGCTTCGGTTTCAACTCTATAGGGCGTTTCGCGCAGGGCGGTATATTACGCGAGCGAATCATTCCAAGAATAATGAAAGCAAAACCATATGATTTGCTAAGTGATGACGGGTTAAAGTTCAATATTGACGCTGTTGTATATGCCGCTATGAAGGATGAAAAGCCAGGCGGTCATGGTGACAGAGCTGGAGCGGTGGCATCATTAGAATTGGCGCTATGGGACTTGAATGCAAAACTCCTTGATGAGCCGGCATATCAAACTATCCGGGGATCTTTCGGCCTCCCTCAAGGTGGTAATTCAGTTCCAGTGTATGCGGCTGGTGGATATTATTATGCAGAAAATTCGCTCAAGCGTTTAACAAACGAATTGCGTAGCTACCAGGATTTGGGTTATCGGTCCTTCAAGATTAAAGTTGGCGGGCTATCGCTGACTCGTGACTTAGAAAGAATTCATTCGGCAATTGGAGTAGCTGGTGCGGCGGCTAATGTCGCTATTGATGCAAATGGTAGTTTTCAATTAGATCAGGCCCAAGAGATGGCTAACGCGATCGAACCTTTGGGATTGCTTTGGTATGAGGAGCCCTGTGATCCATTAGATTTTTCACTCAATAGGATNGTCGCAGAGGGCTATAANGGGAAAATTGCCACAGGTGAAAATCTATTCAGTATGATAGACACGAAAAACCTCATCCAATTTGGCGGTATGCGAATTGATAAAGATATCTTTCAAATGGACCCTGGTTTGTCTTATGGGCTTACTGAATATGGCCGGATGCTAGGAGTTTTAGAGTCGAGCGGGTATAAGCGGTCTCAGTGCTATCCTCATGGAGGCCACCTTATNAATTTGCATGTAGCAGCTGGCTTAGGATTAGGTGGGTGTGAAGCNTACCCAGGTGTATTCCAACCAATTGGTGGCTATACGGACCAATGTGAATTGGTTGAAGGGAGAATATCGCCATCTGATGCACCTGGTTTCGGGTTAGAGCAGAAAACGAACCTTTATCCTTATTTACAATCCATAGGAAAGTGATGGTGTGAGGAAAGCTAATTGAAAATAGCTGTAGTCGGGTGTGGAGCGATGGGGTCAATTTATGCGGCGTTGCTTGCCTCGGCCGGTAATGAGGTATTCGTTGTAGATGCTAATAAGACTCATGTGCAAGCTATTAATAAACAAGGTTTAAGAGTATGGGGGGCAAGTGGGGATAGGACCGTAAAAATTGAAGCGTTTACAAAGAGGCAGCATAGAATTGCTGACTTTATTATTGTAGCTGTTAAATCCGCTGATGTTTTGGCAGCAGTACCCANAGTGCAGACTATGATTAACGTAAACACCATTGTGCTAACCATTCAAAACGGCCTTGGTAGCTCACAACAACTTGCAGAAATTATTGGAAANGAAAGACTGATGGTTGGAGTGGCAGAAGGATTTGGTGCATCGTTAAAAGCGCCAGGAGAAGCTCATCACAATGCTATGAANGGCATTAGAATGGGAAGGTTCGCTGAAGCTAAGGGAAATAAGCTTTCTAATTCAGACGTTGAATNCATCACTGAATTATGGCGAATAGCCGGGTTTGAAGTTTACGCGGAAAAAGATATCGAAGCTGCCCAGTGGGGNAAGCTTATTTGCAATGTGGCTTACAGTGCCCCTTGCGCTTTGNCAGGCTTAACNATTGGTGAAGNGGCNAAAGATCCATACGTTGGCTCGATTAGCCGCAGCGCAGCGGCAGAAGCCTGGAAAGTGGCTTTACTCCGAAAGATTAGTCTAAGTTTTGATGATCCAATTAAGAAAATTCATGATTTTGCAATACGCATGCCNGAGGCAAAACCTTCAATGCTTTTGGATATTGAAGCGGGCCGTGTTANCGAAGTGGATGTTATTAACGGTGCTATACCGAGAGAAGCTAAAAAGGTAGGAGCGGACGCTCCGGTTAACGAAACACTTACCGCGCTGNTNAAGTCTCTTGAGTCACGCCGGTGATAGCNTTGCCATTTGCTTTAATTCCGTGAGCATTAACTGGGAGGTCTACNTTAGTTAACCCAGGTTGNAGTGTTGCGCAAAATTCTAGCATAACNCCATCCGGGTCAAAGAANTAGAAGGATTGTAACCAGGTTTTTTCTGAGGCTTCTTGTCCTGTNCGCGACTCTTCGCCCGTAACAACGTCGTTATGGTTCACAAGCGGTGAGCACTGCACACCTTTGTCGACGATGTNCNCCCTGTAACCTGCAATTTTGTCGGGGTCGATGTTAAACGCTAAGTGATTCATTGAGCCATGGGCTGAGGTAATATTGCCAGCGGNACTTCCTACNATATTCTTTGCTGAAGCCACACCAGGTTGGGAAGCCGGTGCATCGTTGAACCAAAAAAAACCGAGTTCACTCCCGTTGCCCATATCAAAGAAAAAATGNTGNCCATAGCCCTGTAAATCGAACCCTTTTGTTAGTGGCATGCCTAATATATTCGTGTANAAATCTACGGTCCGCTCCATGTCCTTACAAACCAGAGCCAGGTGATGCAATCCTTTTATTTCAAATTTATTCATATTTTTACCTTAGGCCGAATTTTCATTGTAGATGTATCTTTTTGTTTGACGAAGATGAACGGATTGGCAAGGATTATATTACACAGCACGAACTATTGACTGAATTTTAACNAGGANGGCCAGCCCCGCGAGGAGGCCGGCGCAACCNTGAAAAGGGAGGTTACTAANCTTATGAAGNGCTATCAGGCATTACACGAGAAACTAGCGCGGTGGAGAAACTCGCTATCCATATACCAGCNGCGGCAATCGCTATTCCGTCAATAATGGCATTGAGATAAGACCCAACTGCAGGGATTAAATCTAAATTATCTGAGACGGCAGGGGCTGCGATGGCTACAAGTAGATAAGCCGTACGCTCCATAATGTCATCGATTGAGTTCATAAATCCGGCAATTAGCCCTAAGGCCAATAGTGCAAGGCTTAAATAGGGAACTTCGGTAGCAATAGCCGCAATAAGTGCCACAGCTAGAATGAGGGCAGTTAGAATCTTGTCTGAATTCATCTTGTTCTCCTAATTAATAGTTAGATAGATGTCGATAAGTATTGTAGTTTAAAACCGGTAAAAAGTGTTCTTAATCGAGGTTTATTTTTGAACAATCCGGTTTTCTACATTTGAAATTTACTACTCGAGAATAACGTAATGTCTGGGAATCTGGAACTAGAAATTACACCGCCCAGAATAGACCAAATCCGTTTACCTATTTTGGATCAACGATCCCTAACGCTCAATGTGCTGAGACTGGATCAGATTCACCCGCTCGTGACGGGTAATAAGTGGTTTAAACTTAAACGTAACATTGCTCATATTCAGCAGAAAGGATTCACCCGTGTATTGAGCTTTGGGGGCGCCTACTCAAATCATATCCGCACGCTGGCGGGCGTTGGNAAAATATTGAANATTGAAACCATAGGGATTATCCGCGGTGAATTAGCTGAGCCGNTAAACCCGGTGCTGGAATTCGCCCAAGAGCAAGGAATGCTCCTCCATAGCATTGATCGGGCGAGTTANAGGCAAAAGTATAAAGATAAGCTACTTGATAAACTTCGCTCTCGTTTCGGNGATTTTTACTTACTTCCAGAGGGGGGTAGTAATGAATTGGCAGTTAAGGGATGTGAAGCNCTTGCCCANTTTGTCCCCAAAGTGTCGGNTCAGNCAGGATCATGTGTTGCCCTTCCTTGTGGCACTGGAGCCACAATGGGAGGGCTGGTTCGTGGGCTTGCCTATCGCCGGNAAGTTACAGTGCTGGGATTCTCAGTATTGAAGGCTCCAGGGTACCTTGNGGCTGAAGTGGCNCGGTGGATCCACGCAGTNCCATGTAAACAACCTCCAGCATGGCGAGTGATAGATGATTACCACTGTGGTGGCTACGCAAAGAGTAACGCCGAGTTAGCCGCTTTTATGGACTTCTGGGAAGCTAATTCAAATATTCCGTTAGAGCCGGTGTACACCGGTAAAATGTTTTATGGACTCTTTAAGCTGATTGAATCCGGGTATTATCCTGAGGGAACTGAGATCCTTGCAATACACACCGGGGGTCTTCATTAGAGTAGGCTAGCCATGCATAACAATTTAATAAATATATATAAAAAACAAATATTTATAGTAAAAACATGATAATTAACAATAAGTATAAAAAAGCTCATGGTATACTTGGGCCTATATCGGAATAAGTCGATTGAAACTATGTGTCGATGTTTATGATGAGTAAGTACATTTATGGCTGATTTTAAGCGAATAGGCCTTGTTGGCCGCCCTAATCATAGTGGCGTTGTTGATTCATTATCGCGCCTGTTTGCCTTTCTTAGTGAAAAAGACGTAGAAATCGTGCTCGATGACGTGACTGCTGGGTTGATCGAAAATCCAGATGTCAATGAATGCACGCGCGAAGAACTCTCCTCGCGTTGTGATTTAGTCATAGTGGTCGGGGGTGATGGCAGTATGCTTAATGTTGCTAAGTTCATCGCTTCTGATCAAGTTCCGGTCATCGGTATTAATAGGGGCAAACTTGGATTCCTGACCGATGTGCTCCCAAATGAAATTGAAACCAATATCGCCAACGTACTTAACGGCAATTATAGTGTCGAGAAACGNTTTCTGTTGGACGTTGTTGCCCGCCGGGGGGCGACGGAACACAACCTCGGTGCGGCCTTAAATGATGTGGTATTACATCCGGGTAAGGCAGCCCAGATGATTGAGTTTGAATTGTTTGTCGATGATAAGTTTGTCTATAGTCAGGAATCTGATGGGCTAATTGTCGCCACACCGACAGGATCTACCGCCTATGCCTTATCAGCCGGTGGGCCCATCATGCATCCGCACTTAAATGCCGTAGTACTCGTTCCGATGTACCCACATGCTCTTAGTAGCAGACCAATCGTGATTGATGGTGATAGCGAAATTCGACTGGTTGTCGCTGCCAAAGAGTCTTTAGAGCCTCAGCTTAGTTGTGATGGTGAAGTCAAGTATACTGCAGTGGCTGGAGATGAATTCTTAGTCACTAAAAAATCAGTACCTTTGCAACTTATTCACCCGCCGAATCACAGTTTCTATCAGGCTTGTCGCAGTAAACTCGGGTGGGGTAGTCGACTACCAAGGGCCGATGATTAAAGCAGCCAGTCTCGAGATCAAAGTCGATCTGCTCAACTACAGTCAATTCCTTCATAATCAGGGTATCGGTCACCGGATAATCGAGGAGTCTGGTCAGCAAACCCTCTGGGTCAACACTGATCAAGAGGCGCTCTTTGTTGCGCAATCGCTTCAGCGTTTTCTGGAAGGAAAAAAACTGGGTAGCACTCGGACTGTGACGGACTCAGCAGTGGCTCATTTTTCTGGAAAGAAAATCATTAACGCGATCCTTAAGGAATTTTTTCGTAGTCCCGTTAGCATGAGCCTAATCTCGGCCTGTTTGCTAGTTGCCGCAGTCAGCCAGTTAGGATATGAAGCGGATCGAGTCAGTATGCTGTTTTACCCGTCGATAACATCGGGTGAATTCATGGCCCTACTCAGCGATCTTAACAATCCGGTAATTATGCTGCGGACGTTGACACCGATGTTTCTGCACTTTGGTGAGCTGCACTTGATTTTTAATATGTTGTGGTTGTGGTATTTCGGGAAACAACTTGAGGCGATACAACCGGTATGGGTTTTTCTGTTGTTGGTTATATTAACTTCTTTTGTCAGTAATACCGCGCAATATATGCAAATTGGATATAGCAACTTCGGCGGAATGTCCGGCGTGGTATATGGTTTAGTTGGATATACGTGGATTATTCATACTTTTATGCCAAGGAGCCATTTAATGCTGAACAGTAATATGTTTATTGTCTTTCTGCTTGCACTGGTGTTGATGGAAATTATTGCTTCATCTTGGGTGGCCACGGCGGCGCATGTGGGTGGTTTGGTGTCAGGTCTTTTGTTCGGTATGGTCGCGGTACTGTATTATCGATTGATATTGAAACGCCCAGTTATAGGCAACCGTTGAAAGCCATTAGCCTCACCAGTAAACAGATAGTAATGATCGCAATCTTTGAGAGGATTAATCGGCAAAGTAATGTCTCTAATTTATGAGGATATATATGCCTGAAGCGCGGGAAATCACTTTGAATCTTAAGTGTGAGCTCAGAGGTCGGGGGATGCTTGCCTGCCACTCCCTGGCAGGAGAAGCCCGATGAAATCGGAAGCTCGGGGTGTTCTGCGAAAAATGCATAGCAGGTTTGAGAATCCCGTGAGATACCAGATTTTACTCAGTGACATGGTGGTACCCCTGAATGACTTATTAGAAAAACAAATAAAGCTTGAATACAGCGGAACTATTTATTGTATTAATTGTGGCAGAAAGTCGAGGAAAAGTTTTAATCAAGGCTACTGCTATCCTTGTTTTCAAAGATTGGCAGAATGTGACGGGTGTATTATCCATCCGGAAAAATGTCATTTTGATCAGGGCACTTGCCGAGAACCTGCCTGGGGCGAGCGCTTCTGCATGCAGGATCATATCGTTTATCTTGCCAATTCTTCAGGCCTCAAAGTGGGTATTACCCGGGCTACTCAGATACCTACCCGATGGATTGATCAGGGTGCAACACAGGCACTAGCGATTATCCGGGTTCGAAGCCGGTTGCAATCCGGTATTCTGGAGGTAATGTTCAAGCAATACGTCTCCGATAGGACAAACTGGCGCGCTATGCTAAAGGGTGAAGCTGAACCGCTTAAAATGGAGGAGGAGGCTGATCGTCTACTTAAAGAGTGTGATTCAGAACTCAAAGAACTAGCGGAGAATTTCGGGTTTTTCGCTATTAGTGTTCTGAATGGTATTGCATCAGTGGGGATTAATTATCCCGTTATAAAATACCCGGAAAAAGTTACTTCTTTTAATTTTGATAAAGACCCGGTTGTTGAAGGAACCTTGCTAGGTATCAAGGGCCAATACCTGATATTCGACACCGGAGTAATTAACCTTCGACGCTTCTCTGGATACGAAGTTCAATTAAGTCATTAATCGAGAATCTGTCAAAGAGGCGTAAGTATGAGAGACTCACAGGCCAGAACGACCTATCTTAAAGACTACCGGCCGCCACCGTTTACGATTGAGACAACAGATCTTGAGTTTAATCTCTATGAAGATTATGTCTTGGTCGTTGCGAAGTTACTGATCAAGCCCAATGATGGCTCCGACGAACCAGCACCCAACGCGTTGACACTACAAGGTCACGAGTTAGAGTTGCGGAGTTTGCTTGTCAATGGCAGAAGTTTAGAATCTGATCAGTTCCTTTTGGATGATGACTCCATCACCATTCCCGGACTATCCGATTTGTTGGAAAAACCTCAACAGCAGTTCATTGTCGAAATTCATACGCGTATAGAACCACAAAAAAATACGGCTCTAGAAGGTTTATATAAATCAAAGAAAATTTTCTGCACGCAATGCGAGGCAGAAGGATTC
Source organism: Gammaproteobacteria bacterium (assembly GCA_002694855.1). Taxonomy (GTDB): domain Bacteria; phylum Pseudomonadota; class Gammaproteobacteria; order Pseudomonadales; family Pseudohongiellaceae; genus UBA9145. The sequence continues at coordinate 46,179 of NZNL01000025.1, read as the reverse complement.
AGACGTATCACCTACTATTTAGATAGGCCTGACGTTATGTCTAGGTTTACAACTACTATCAAAGCTGAACGCGAGAAATATCCAGTTTTATTGTCGAATGGAAACAACATAAATAGTGGCATTGATGAGAAAAATCCAGACCGCCACTGGGTAACTTGGGAGGATCCTTTCAAAAAACCGAGCTACCTGTTCGCGCTGGTCGCCGGTGATCTAGTGAGCTTGGACGATACGTTCGTGACTTGCAGTGGCCAAAAAGTAAAGCTTCAAATCTTTGTCGAAGAGAAAGACCTGGATAAATGCGATCACGCTATGTTGTCGTTAAAGAACGCAATGGCTTGGGACGAGGAGGTTTATGGGCGTGAATACGATTTAGAAGTCTATATGATAGTTGCTGTTGACGACTTCAATATGGGAGCAATGGAAAATAAGGGGCTCAATATATTCAATACTTCCTGTGTGCTTGCTAATCCCAGCACAACTAGCGATTCGGCATTTCAGCGAGTGGAGGGCGTAGTAGCTCACGAGTATTTTCACAACTGGTCCGGTAACAGGGTTACCTGCAGAGATTGGTTCCAATTAAGCTTGAAAGAAGGTTTTACTGTATTTCGTGACTCGGAATTTTCCGCGGACATGGGTTCTCGCACAGTAAAGCGTGTAGAAGATGTGAACTTCCTCAAAACAGTACAGTTTGCTGAAGACGCCGGTCCTATGGCGCATTCGGTTAGGCCTGATTCTTACATGGAGATTTCAAACTTTTACACCGTCACCGTTTATGAGAAAGGAGCAGAGGTTGTAAGGATGCTGAGTCTCATTTTGGGACAAGAGAATTTTCGAAAAGGAACTGATCTGTATTTCAACAGACACGATGGGCAGGCTGTAACGACCGAGGATTTCGTTAAGGCTATGGAGGATGCCAGTGGTATTGATTTAAGCCAGTTTCGACGATGGTATAGTCAAGCAGGTACCCCAGTATTAAACATAATCGGTAATTATGAGGCAAACAAGAAACAATACAGTCTTAAAGTTCAGCAAAGTTGTCCGGATACACCGGGGCAGAACAACAAGTTGCCTTTTAGTATTCCGTTGCGAATGGGATTGCTAGATAAAAATGGTCTTGACCTGCCGCTCAGGTTAAAAGATGAAAAAGTTGCTGAATCAACTGATAGAGTATTAACAGTTAATCAGGAAACTCAGCATTTCCTTTTTCTGGATGTACCAGAACGCCCAGTTCCTTCACTGTCGAGAAGCTTCAGCGCACCGGTGCGATTAGACTTTGATTATTCCCGTGAAGACCTTTATTTCCTGATGATTCACGACAGTGATGGGTTTAACAGATGGAACGCTGGACAGCTTCTGGCAAGTGACATTATTCGTGAATTACAGCATTGTGCTGCAAGCAACTCCCTACTAATTGTGCCTCCCATACTAATTAATGCATATTCCGGAGTTCTGGATGCGGTCCTGAAACCTAACGAGTTAGACAAGGCAATGATTGCTCATCTGCTCGCGCTTCCGACAGAGGGGTCGCTGATCGAACAAGTAGAAATCGCGAATGTTGATAGTATTTATGCGGCACGGGAATTTATTGCAAATGCGTTGGCAAAAGAACTGGAGGAAAGGTTTGCCTCGGTATTCGAGGCAAATTCTAGTGATAATCCTTTTAAGACTGATTCAGGATCTATAGCACAGCGAGCACTTAAGAATTTGGCTCTAGCTTATCTTGTTAGAATAGGCAGCGATTACTGGGTTGAATGTTGCTTTAGACAATTTGAAGAAGCTACTAACATGACCGATCAGATGGCGGCGCTCCGATGCTTGGTGAATAGTGACTCTAAGTTAGCAATCGATCTGGCAAATGCATCATTGAAAGCATTCTATGATAAATGGAAGGATGAGCCATTAGTCGTGGATCAATGGTTTATGGTGCAAGCAAGCTGTCAGCGCGAAGGCACGCTGTCACGAGTGAAGGAACTCCTTCAGCATGAGGCGTTCGAAATTAGAAATCCAAATAAGGTGCTATCTCTAATTCGTGCTTTCTGCGGGCAGAATTATGTTGGTTTTCATCATGCTAGCGGGGAAGGGTATGAGTTTCTCGCAGACCGAGTGCTGGAGATCAATAAATTCAATCCGCAAATCGCAGCGCGTCTGTTAGTTCCTTTAACTCGCTGGAAAAAGTTTGATGCAAGACGACAGGCCATGATGCAAACCCAATTGCTTCGCATTAAGGCAGAANNTAATCTCTCCAAAGATGTATTCGAAGTGGTGGANAAAAGCACTATTNGCTAAGGTTTGCTGAGTAATTTACTNCCCAGCTCTTGGCTAGGAGNTCAGGCGACGTGTTGAATATTAGTGAGGGGGATATTTTTGGCGCGCTCTGCCGCTTCCATAAAATCTTCAATCTCGTTGAAGTTCAGATAACGATAGATGTTGTCTGACATGGTATTAATCGAAGACATGTATTGCATATATTCATCCATAGTCGGAATTTTGCCTATAGCTGAACTAATTGCGGCTAGCTCTGAAGAGGCAAGAAATACGTTAGCCCCTTGGCCTAAACGGTTTGGAAAGTTCCTCGTCGAGGTAGAAACCACTGTAGAGTTAGCAGTAACTCGGGCCTGATTGCCCATGCATAACGAGCAACCAGGGATTTCAGTGCGCGCTCCGGTTACGCCAAAGATGTTGTAAATCCCTTCTTCTGTTAGCTGGTGTTCATCCATTTTTGTGGGTGGTGCTATCCAGAGCTGGGTAGGCAAGGTNCCTTCTACCTGTTTCAGAACTTCGGCTGCAGCGCGGAAGTGACCGATATTAGTCATGCACGAACCAATGAACACCTCGTCTATCTTCGTGCCTTCTACAGCGGATAGGGGTTTGATGTCGTCGGGATCATTAGGGCATGCTAAAAGCGGTTCGGTTATATTATTTAAATCTATTTCGATAATCTTATGGTATTCGGCTTGTTCATCAGGCTCCATTAAGACTGGATTTTCCAGCCACTCCTCCATGGCGCGGGCGCGTCTCTCAAGTGTGCGAGCGTCCTGGTAATGATTGCTGATCATCCAACGCAGAAGGGTCACGTTCGAATTGAAATATTCGATGATGGGTTCTTTGGCTAGCCGAATAGTGCAACCGCCGGCGGAGCGTTCTGCTGATGCATCGGAAAATTCAAAGGCCTGTTCTACTTTGAGGTCAGGCAGGCCTTCTATTTCGAGAATGCGACCGGAGAATACATTCTTCTTGCCTTTCTTTTCTAGCGTGAGATCGCCCGTTTGGATTGCAGTGTAAGGAATAGCGTTAACTAGGTCTCGCAAGGTGATACCTGGCTGCATTTCGCCTGTAAACTGAACAAGCACCGATTCCGGCATATCAAGGGGCATTACTCCCGTGGCTGCCGCAAAGGCGACCAGACCTGAGCCTGCCGGAAAAGATATTCCGATTGGGAAACGAGTGTGAGAATCTCCGCCGGTTCCAACAGTATCAGGCAAAAGCATACGATTCATCCAGGAATGGATAATACCGTCGCCTGGCCGCAGTGCTACGCCACCACGTGTTTGGATGAAGTCCGGCAGCGTATGCTGAGTTTCAATGTCCACCGGTTTTGGATAAGCCGCTGTATGACAGAATGATTGCATAACTAGGTCTGCGGAAAATCCGAGACAAGCCAGGTCTTTTAACTCATCGCGTGTCATAGGCCCAGTGGTATCCTGGCTGCCAACAGTGGTCATTCTCGGCTCGCAGTAACTGCCCGGCCTGACACCTTCTACGCCGCAAGCTTTACCCACCATTTTCTGGGCAAGAGTGAAACCTGTTTTAGATTCTTCACCAGTCAGCGGTGACTGGAAAACATCGCTTGGAGGTAATTCCAAAGTTTCCCGTGCTCTCTGAGTAAGTCCGCGCCCGATAATCAGGGGAATACGACCCCCGGCTCTCACTTCGTCCACCAAAGTATCGGTTTTTAACTGGAACTTGCTGATTACTTTATTTGTGTCATGCCGGGTAATTGTTCCTTCATAGACGTTAATATCGATTATATCGCCGGTATTCAGCTCATCGACATTACATTCAAAGGGAAGTGCTCCTGAATCTTCCATGGTATTAAAAAAAATAGGGGCAATCTTGCCACCTATACAGACACCGCCAGCTCGCTTATTGGGAATATAAGGAATATCGTTGCCGATATGCCAAAGTACAGAATTAGTGGCCGATTTTCTTGAAGAACCAGTGCCCATGACATCACCGACGATAGCAACTGGAAAACCACTTTCTTCAAGCTCATTTATCTGTGTCGGAGCATGTGTAATCCCTTCCCGTGAATTCTTGTACATGGACTTAGCATGTAAAGGGATATCTGGGCGCGACCAAGCGTCCAGTGCCGGGGATAAGTCATCGGTATTGGTTTCGCCTGGTACCTTTAACACAGCTACGGTGAGCTGTTCGGGGATCTTCGGTCGACAGGTAAACCATTCAGCATTAGCCCATGACCTTATAAGCCATTGTGCGTGATCATTGCCAGCCAATGCCTTTTCGGCCACATCATGAAAAGCATCGAACATCAGAAGGGTGCGTGACAGCTCCTTAGAGGCAACAGCACCCAACTTATTATCATCCAACAGTCCTACTAGGGTGGATATATTATAGCCACCGAGCATTGTTCCAAGCAGTTTTACCGCATACTTTTTGTCAATAAGGGGGGACGTAGATTCGCCTTTAGCAATTGCTGACAAGAATCCAGCTTTAACATACGCAGCTTCGTCAACGCCAGGAGGAACACGATTAGAAACTAGGTCCAGAATAAATTTTTCTTCGCCCGCTGGTGGGTCTTTCAGAAGCTCTACCAGACCGGAAACTTGCTCTGCGGACAGAGGTTTGGGTGGAATCCCTAATTTGGCCCGTTCTGTAACGTGTTCTCGATATGCTTCTAACACAAAAATTTCCTCGTGAATCGGTGTTTTCAGCGGGCCGTATATAATATAACGGCGTGATACGTGTCAAATGAACCCAAAGGCGTCTNATTTTACATTTGCTGGCGTCTAGCTTCGCGCCTGTTTACACCGGAATCACTTACAGTTGGAATTTGGTAGCAGACCGCTTGGAGTGTTTTCGTATTAGCNCTGCATCAGGCGGTTGTGTGNTACGCAGCGNAAATCAAAGCAAACGTTTAAGACGTGCTTGTATTCTATTGTAAATTCNTACAAAAATCCACTTGGGGCCTCTAGAGANGGTCATGGCCAGTGCTCAATAAACGAATAAANAGTANCGGTGNTANATCCTCTGGCGAGCAATTCTTAGAGACTTAAGAGTGGTTTACAATTTGTACAGCCTTGCTAAAGTCTACAATTAATTTTCCGATTAATTCTCTATCAAATTCTAAAATAAATTACATGAAAGCTGTTCAAACCCCCTGCATAGGAATTTGTTCAACCACTTCACTCGGCGATGCTGTTTGTCGTGGCTGCAAGCGGTATTCATTTGAGGTCATCAATTGGAATAGCTACGATGATGTCGCGAAATCGGCTGTGCTCAGTCGCATCGAGAAGCTAATTTGCCAAATCCTTGGGAATAAACTGCAAATTTTTTCAGTGCCTAATCTAAAGAAGGGGTTAGAAAAAGCCAAAATTCCTTATGACCCATCATTGTCCCCTTACTGCTGGTTGCATAATTTGCTTAAGAAGAACCATCAGAAGATTGACAACTTGCGTGAATATGGAGTTTGTGCCTTGCCGGAATTCTCAGACGTAAGCTTAACTGCGCTTAGTGAAACTATAGAACGAGAATTGCTGGTACTCTGTGAGGCGCATTTTAACCGTTACTTCGAATTGCCGGGGGGAAATGACCGCACGTAGTCAAAAAAATTAGCTCACTAAATCAAAACTATGTAGGCTGATTTCTTTATCCTGAGCTTCGGCATACCAAGCTTTATTGTTCCAGTCTCCCAATACGATACGTTGGCCTATAATTTGACCATTGATAGGGCTAGTAAACGCTAATTCGTGGACACCGGGTCGATGGGTGTGTCCGTGCAGCATCATGTTTTCCTGAAACTGATTGAGTAAATCCAGAACCGCTTGTTCATTAACATCCATTATAAAATTATTTTTGGTTGCAGCTTTTTGGCTCGCTTGCCGAGCCTCTTGAGCGAAGGCTCTGCGATCATCGAGGGGTTTTGCCAGAAATTCTTGCTTCCAGACTTGCTGTCTCACTTGGGCGCGAAACTGCATGTATTCCAAATCGTCGGTACATAGCGTATCGCCATGAAGTAGGACGATATGGCCGGTTTCGGTTTTGAGTATGCAAGGATCTTCAATCAATTCAGCACCACAACGTTTCGCAAAATTATCCCCGATTAAAAAATCGCGGTTGCCATGCATTAGGTAAATCGAAGACCCTGCCACATGAAACCCTCGGAGCGCTGAGGTTATTTCATCAATTAAAAGGCTCTGCTCGTCGTCGCCGATCCAGGATTCAAAAAGATCTCCTAGGATATAGAGCGCGGCACAATTTCCTGAATTAATATCCAGGAATTGCAGTAATGTCCGAGTAATATCGGGTCGAGATTCCTCTAGGTGCAGATCCGAAATAAAAAGGATACGCTTTGACAAGATTAGCCTTCTTGGTTGATTTCAGCAGACTCAATGATAATCTCGACAACCGGCACGTCTTGGTGTCCGCTGCGTGATGTGGTTTCACATCCTTTTATCTTGTTTACCACATCCATGCCTTCAACCACCCGGCCGAATACTGCGTAACCCCATCCAACATCGGTTTTGTTGCGGTGATCGAGAAAGTGATTGTCACTGACATTGATAAAAAACTGAGAAGTCGCTGAGTGAGGGTCAGAGGTTCGGGCCATAGCTACGGTGCCCGTGAGGTTTGATAAGCCATTATCTGCTTCATTCTCGATAGGGTCGCCATTTGGCTTTTTTTGCATATCGGATTCAAAGCCGCCACCTTGGATCATAAAATCATTAACAACCCGATGAAATATCGTACCATCGTAAAAGTTTTGTTTTGTATAGTATAGAAAGTTAGCGGCGGATTTAGGAGCTTTGTCGAAATCCAGTTCTAAATTGATCGGGCCGTAGTTAGTAATAAGTATAATCATCATATCTGTTTTTTACTGACCCCACATAAAGTTTTAGTTAATGCATCGTTCGCGAACAGTTATAATAAGTGTTTTGGTATTCTCTAGAAAGCCCCGTTCAACGCCTTCCAAGGTTTCGTGCATATAATAGTTAGCCAATGACAGATTCGGATACGGACAGCAAGGATTCGACTAAGGGTTCAGTACCCTCTAATTTTATCCGCAACATGATCACCCAAGATCTTGCTATTAATAAGCATGAAGGACGCGTGTGCACCAGATTCCCACCCGAACCCAATGGTTATCTTCACATCGGGCATGCAAAATCGATTTGCCTGAATTTTGGCGTCGCTGAAGAAAACGGCGGGGTTTGTAACTTACGTTTCGACGATACTAACCCGATTAAGGAAAGCCAAGAGTATGTGGACGCCATAAAGAATGATATTGCTTGGCTGGGGTTTAAGTGGCACGGCGATGAGCATTATTCCTCTTCTTATTTTGATCAGTTATTTGACTTCGCGGTAGAGCTTATTCAGAAGTCTAAAGCATTTGTATGTGGCTTGAGTCCTGAAGAAGCTCGACAGTATCGTGGAACTTTGACGACATCTGGGATGAATAGTCCTGGCCGAGAAAGNACTACTNAGGAAANNCTGGANTTNTTTGCNCGTATGCGCGAGGGTNATTTTCCTGATGGAAAGTATACGTTGCGGGCNAAAATCGACATGACTTCGCCGAACATCAATATGCGCGANCCTATACTGTATCGAATAAGGCACNTTGCCCATCACCAAACAGGCAATGAGTGGTGTATTTATCCCACATATGACTATACGCATTGTATTTCAGATGCGATAGAAGGCATTACTCACTCTTTATGTACNCTTGAGTTTGAAGATCATCGCCCCCTATATAATTGGATTCTTAATACCCTGAATATAGATAGAGTTCGATTGGGCAGTGATTTAGCGGAGACGGAATACAAGTACGTGCTCCCAGAACAAACTGAATTTGCTAAGCTTAAATTGAACTACACTATGATGGGCAAGCGAAATCTTAAAGACATGGTAGAAGGCGGGATTGTTGCGGGCTGGGACGATCCAAGGATGCCCACGCTGGCTGGTATGCGACGCAGAGGGTTCACTCCAGCGTCCATTCGTAATTTCTGTGAAATGATAGGCGTTTCTCGGAGCGAAAGTGTGGTTGACATGGGCATGTTGGAACACGCAATCAGGGAGAACCTTGACAAAAATGCACCAAGAGCAATGTGCACCCTGGATCCNCTGAGAGTAGTGCTAACTAATCTCAAAGAAGGCGAGGTGGAATATTTGGATATTGCCAATCATCCAAAGAACGAAGGTATGGGAAGACGCTCAGTACCCTTTACAAAGGAAATATTTATTGAGCGTTCGGATTTCGAAGAGCAGCCAAAAGCCGGATTCAAACGCTTAATCCCCGGAGGGGAGGTCAGACTTCGAGGTTCCTATGTTGTCCGATGTGATGNGGTGGTTAAGGANGATAGTGGGAAATTGCAACATCTTAATTGTAGTATCGATAAAGCGACTCTGGGAAAGAAACCGGAGGGCCGNAAAGTTAGGGGGGTTATTCATTGGGTGTCTGCAGAATACGGTGTGCCAGTAAGAGTCAGACTCTATGACAGATTATTTAACATCGAAAATCCGGAAAGCAAAGAAACAGAAAACTATCAAATGCACCTAAATCCAGATTCACTAGTGAAACTTGATGGTTGCATCGCAGAACCTGCCGTAATGGCAAAAGGGGCATACAGTAATTTTCAATTCGAACGAGTAGGCTATTTCTGTATCGATTTAATTGATTCGTCAGCAGAACTGNCGGTCTTCAATCGCACCATTACGCTGCGTGATTCCTGGTCTGACCAGTAATTCCCAAACGGCCAGTATTTTTATGTTGATCTACAATACTTACTCTCAACGGAAAGAAGAATTCAAACCTATTGTCGAAGGCAAAGTTCGAATCTACGTCTGTGGCCTTACAACNTATGATTATTGCCATTTAGGNCATGCTCGGATGCTGGTGGTTTTTGACGTGGTCGTGCGTTATCTCCGAGCACGCGGCTTCGATGTAACATATGTGCGAAATATTACCGATATAGACGATAAAATTTTGGCCCGTGCCGCTGAAAACAATGAGTTGTTCTCCGAGCTAACCGAACGNTTTATCAAGGCAATGCATGAAGACGAGCANGCGCTGGCTATATTTCCACCAGACCAAGANCCGAGAGCGACTGGGCATATNGACCAAATTATCTCCATGATTGAGACCCTTATAGAACGAGATTTTGCTTACCACGCTGAGAATGGGGATGTGTACTTTTCTGTCATGCGTTTTCCCAGNTATGGTAAATTGTCCAAGAAAAAAATGGACGAATTACTGGAGGGGGCACGTATTGAAGTTGGGGAATTAAAAAAGGATCCTCGCGACTTTGTGCTCTGGAAGCCATCGAAGGACGATGATATTGGATGGGATTCGCCTTGGGGCTACGGGAGACCAGGTTGGCATATTGAATGTTCAGCCATGTCCATTTCGGCGCTTGGGGACAACTTCGATATACATGGTGGTGGAGCTGATCTGATGTTTCCACATCACGAGAATGAAATAGCGCAATCGGAAGCGGCAACTGGAACGCGTTTTGCTAACATTTGGATGCACAATGGTCCATTGCGCGTTGATAATGAAAAAATGTCGAAGTCGTTGGATAATTTTTTTACAGTGCGTGAAGTCCTGAAACATTACGACCCTGAAGTAATACGGCATCTTCTTGTGGCCAGTCATTACCGTAGCCCAATTAATCATTCCGAACAGAACCTAAAGCAATCAGCTAGTGCTCTTGAAAGACTCTATATAAGCTTGCAAGACCTAGATGTTGCGGGAGCCAAGTCCCTAACCAACAGCAGATTTGAGAGGGCATTTTTTCAAGCCATGGATGATGATTTCAATACGCCAGAAGCTTTTAGCGTTATGTTTGAAATGGTCAAAGAAATTAATAAGCATAAATTTAAAGATCAAGCTTATGCGAACCAACTTGGAGCATTGCTTGTGCGACTGGGAGGAAACCTGGGTCTTTTGCAGCATGAACCGTCCGAATTTCTGCGAAGTGGTGTTAGCATAGAAATTGATTCAAAAGAAATTGAGCGCATGCTTACTGCAAGAGACCAGGCTCGAGCCGATAAAGATTGGCAAAGAGCGGACGAAATAAGGGATAAGCTGGCGGCTATGAAGGTGGTTGTTGAGGATAATGCTGAAGGCAGCAGTTGGCGTATTGAACGCTGAATTTTTTCAAAATATCACCAACTCGGTTGGGACGGTTGGTACATTGACTGCCTCGACTCGCGCCGGTATGATGCCGACCTCCCTAAATTGATGCTTTTTCAGCTTTATCGGGGTATAGCGCAGTCTGGTAGCGCGCTTGCTTTGGGAGCAAGATGTCGGGGGTTCAAATCCCTCTACCCCGACCAAGTTTCAGAACTTTAGTTGTTCAATGGTGACTGTAGCTCAGTTGGTAGAGCCCTGGACTGTGACTCCGGTTGTCGTGGGTTCGAATCCCATCAGTCACCCCATTTTTTCCGTAGGCGCTATATCTAAACCTTTCAGAAATGGAGCGAGTCTGCGCTATGCTTAAGCTGGACCTTGNTCGATAATNCCTTTAAGTATGATTATGATTAAAATAAGAAATGTAAACGAAGCTCGAACTGGGGTTGATGAATTGAATCGCTGCGCACCTGTTTTACNTACCAGTGGCAGGGGCCAGTGGGTTGTACTTCTTGCAAAGGCGTACCNGAATCTATCGTTATTGATAGCAGGGATGTATACGGGCTTGAATTGTACTGGTACTCCGCGCGCGCTTATTAATCACGAGGAAGATTCTGCCGNTAACACACGAATCCATCGACCTATTTAAAGAAAATGGTAGAAGGATGCTGTTCNTATAGAATATGCAGCTTGTAAAACTGCGCCCGTAGCTCAACNGGATAGAGCACCGGCCTTCTAAGCCGGATGTTACAGGTTCAAGTCCTGTCGGGCGCGCCACATCTGGAACCCATTTAATCCCATATTCCCTGAAAAAACATAAATTTACTAAAGAAAACTAGAAGCTTCCCGACATAATAATCGTAAGGTGTTGTATTTCGGCCCAGGTCAGGATTGGATTCTTGTCGCTGGGCCATTTACTTTATGGCACGGTAATCCTGCCAGTGCTCTGCATTGGCAGGATTCTTTGCTTCTCTTCGGGACAAGCTATGATATTGTCCTGCCCNGAGGCTCGCCAATCAATTAACGGGATTAGTTGNTANGTTCCNGTTTNCTTTGCTTTNGCNCCTCGTTTTCTAGCCTTTCTGCCATCTGNTTTGCGCGTATTGAAAGTAAAANNTTGGTAATTCTCTGGCAGNGCCTCGTTCAATTGTTGCACAGATCCGAAGGATAGCTCGTTCCCATAGCTGNCTTCAAAAACTATAATTGGTCGTTCAATTTTCAGTACATCTTGCATGCCAANAAGCACTTTTTTCTCAAACCCTTCTACGTCAATTTTTACAATATCGAGATTTGNTATTTNCATTTCTTGGAAATAGTCGTCTCCCTTGACTAGTNGTAGTTTNCCGGAAGCTAAATTACCTNTTTTNAANCTAGATGAATCGAATGAACCAATTCCTTGGTTTCTACCAATNGGGGCGTAAAAGGTAAGGTTTTCGCTGCGGTCACTTAATCCAACGGGATGTAGTCGTATATTGTGTATNTTGTTCAGATTAATATGGTGCANGAGACGTTGGCTTACCTNGGANAAAGGNTCGAAAGCGTAAACCTGGTTNGCAAATCGNGACATGAAGAGTGAATGTTGNCCAAGGTTTGCGCCAATATCACAGAAACANCCGGAGTATTCGGTAGTGCCTGATTGTGCACGCNGAATGTGTTCCATAGTATCTCGTAAAAAGAANAGNAGAGGTTTCTCGAAAGCGCCAAGATAAAATATNCTGAACTCGATGCTGTTATTTAAATTNCCCTGGTATTTCAAGCCAAAGAACTCCTTTTCAAAAGGATAGTCATGAACGATTCCATAAGTGCACAGGNTTTTATAAATCGATTTTTTATGGCTTATGTTGAGCCAAGGCAAGCGCCAAAGGAATTGATAAAAAGTTTTACCTAAACNCATGTTCTTCCCAAATTTGGCCTTTTGTAATTTCGAGCATTGGTAATGGTTTAAGGTCTCCCTTTTGATATAGAGGGTGAGAAGGCTGCTGTGTTTTATTACAATTAATGCAGTGCAATGTTTTAAACCGGTTTCTAATTGCATCACCACGCTGTAGATAATTTCCGTGACTTCCCCAGCAAGCTATTACTAGGTCCGCGTTATCGTACCCTGCAGCAATCCAGCCATCATTGTAGTACCCAATGGGGTGGGCCACATTCTTTAGGTCATTGAAATAGGTCGCTCGGTACGCAAAGAGGTTAACTATCTCCATTTTTTGGTACCCCCAAGTGTGGGCGAAGCTTACACAGCGACGAGTTGTAGGATCGTCCGTCTGATCATCAGCAGTTGAAGGGTTTAGCGCTATGAATAAGACACGGCCTTTACCTTCTTTCCATGACCTTTCGAGGTTGTAACGATANCGTCCACAAGAAGAAAATTGAGCGTTTTGTGAGGTGTAGTGCATCTTCGACCTTCGGTTCCANCCAAACATTGAAAAGGTTGAAGCTATCCGTAAAAATCAAAAATAGCTACTCGTTATTTCTGATGTTTTTAAGTCTTCAATCTGTGCTGGATAGAAAGTTGCTATGGAGTAAGAGGTGGTTTAAGGTTCTCAAGTTTTCAATTAGATCTAAGTTTGGGGAAAATNAGGAAAGTAGATGTTAGCAGTGATAGGCGGGACCGGATTATCGCAAATGAACGGTTTCGAGCCTGCCGGGCAGGAACGAGTTGCCACCCCGTTCTGCANGGAAAAAATCGAAATTGATCTCTTACAGCGCAATGGATGTAAGCTTGCATTTTTACTTAGGCACGGGAAAAAACATGAAAATCCACCGCATAAAATTAACTATCAAGCAAATATTTGGGCGCTACATAAACTCGGCGTAGATAAGATAATCGCTGTAAATGCTGTTGGCGGAATTCACAAAAACCTTGGACCCGGNTGCCTTGCTGTTCCNGTGCAAATCATTGATTACACCCATGGGCGCGTTGCTACTTACTTTCAAGAAAACCTTCAGGATGTTATGCATATTGATTTTACCTACCCATTTACTGAAACGCTGCGATCCGCATTGCTCGATAGTGCAAACATAATGAATATGAAGTCGAGCAGCAAGCGGCTAGTAATGGATGGGGGGGTTTATGGGTGTACGCAAGGGCCTCGTCTCGAAACTATGGCTGAAGTGAATAGATATAAAATAGAAGGGTGTGATTTACTCGGTATGACAGCTATGCCGGAAGCAGTATTGGCGAGAGAATTAGGAATTGACTATGCGTTGTTAGCGCTATCGGCTAATTGGGCAGCAGGCCAATTCGAAGGAGAAATTCTCATGGGGGATATATCTAAAGTTGTGGAACAAAGCACAGAATTTCTAATAGGTATGCTTCAAATTTTGGTCGAGAAATACAATAACCCGTAGAATAATTATAAATCAGGATTATTAGGTGCTAATGGCGGTTTTTCGTAGGGTTTTACTAGGATCACTACACCTAATGCCGGATGGTCGAGGTAGTGAAATTCGTTGCTACGCATATCCCGATCTTGCTGCATGTGGTAGATCCTTATTGGATGGTAATTCAGATCAGGATTAGTCGAGCCGTAATTTAAAGAGTCAGTGATTTCTTCTGGCGGAAGGGGCAATTCCCAGTTTTCTTCAGAATTTTCTACAATACTAAACTCAGCAAGCCATAGATTGGTGTCTGCAATTACGCGATCTTGGTTTTCATTAAAGTGAATCGTCAAGCTGCCTTGAAGTTCGTGTTGTACGCCATACGCACCCCCCCCCTGTACATAAACTGGTTCAGCTTGTGAGGAGCTTGTAACTACCTGTCGCCACAGCCCATGAAATAACAAACGATGGTCGGGAGATCGTTCTAACGCTTGGTTGGTCTGCCTGAATTCACTTAAACGGGGAGGGAGNTGCAAGAAATCATCACGGTTGAAATCGAAAAACCGAAATTCATTGTTAGTTTTCCGCGTTTGAGGCCCCTTGGTCAATATGAATTCCTCGCGTTCCATCAGCTGGGATGTTCTCGGTACNATCGTCGGGTCCGCTGNGAGGGACTCNATGGTGTTAATTGTGTGTAAATCATCAATCATCAAAATATCAGTAAGCCTGTCAAGTCTGCGCATTTTTTCAGGAAAGACTAGGTTAAATTGATCGGGTTGCCAGAATTCTTCTGACTTGTCTTCAGGAGATTCATTGCTAAATATGGATACCTCGATCTGAAACCGTCTTTCTTGGCCCGCCGCACCAACCGAGTTGATTGCTATCAAGGTTCCAAGGAACTTGAGTAGCACACTTCTGATGCGGAATGTCGATAATTTATTCATTATCAAAATCGGAGCTCTTGTCAAAAAATGTGGTTGTTGATGCACTGTAAAAAAACGTGAAAATCTAGTCTAAGTCATTTTTTGCTTAACTAGTCTGAACTTATCAAGTAACTCATTGATAAAGTCAAGTTTAGCGGTTGCCTGCTCACAACCATGGTGAAATTGTAGTTGGTTGGCGCNGATAAGTTTATAACTTTGGGGGNTTTCTTGTATTAATTGAACCANTGATAGGGGATCAAGCTGAGTTTTTGACAGAAACTCGATTTTCCCATTATTACTATTGGCNTCAATTTTCTTGATATCGAAAATCTGTGCTTTCAGTTTTAATCGGGTAAGACGGAACAACAGNCTCAAGGGCTCTGGAAACAAACCAAATCGGTCGATCATTTCAATTTGTAGGTCTTCAAGCTCAAAACTGTCTCGCGAGGACGAAATCCGCTTATACATAATTAGCCGCATATGGACATCTGGAAGATATGTGTCTGGTATAAGTGCTGGGATGCGCAAGGTAATTTCGATATTCTTGCCCATTTGCATCTCATGGGTAGGTTTTTTGCCTGCCTTGATTGTTGATACCGCTTCCTCCAGCATTTCCGTGTATAGCGAGAAACCTATTTTCTGCATATGGCCACTTTGTTCGTCTCCGAGCAATTCACCGGCACCACGAATTTCAAGGTCGTGACTGGCAAGGGTAAAGCCAGCGCCCAGTGTAGTAGCTGCTTGAATTGCTTCTACACGTTTCTTTGCGTCGCGGCTCATTCGGCTGTGACTAGGAAGTAATAGATAAGCATACGCCTGATGATGCGAGCGACCTACACGACCGCGAAGCTGGTGTAATTGAGCTAGACCAAGTTTATCTGCTCTATTAATGAGTATGGTATTTGCGCTTGGTATGTCTATGCCTGTTTCGATGATCGTAGTGCAAACAAGAACGTTATATCGTTTGTGGTAAAAGTCGGCCATAACTTTTTCGAGGTCGCGTTCAGCCATTTGTCCATGAGCAACACAGATTCGTGCTTGAGGAATAATTTCCTGTAGTTGTTGTGCTGCCCGCTCAATGCTCTTTACTTCGTTGTGTATNTAGAAAATCTGTCCGCCGCGGAGTAGTTCTCTTGATACCGCTTCTCTTTTNAGGCTGTNTTGTTGCTCACGTACAAAGGTCTTTACAGACAAGCGCTTGGCTGGTGGGGTGGCGATAATAGAAAGATCGCGAATACTGGAAAGAGCCATGTTCAATGTCCGNGGAATTGGTGTTGCTGTTAGAGTGAGTATGTCAATGTCGGCACGCAGTGATTTGAGCTTTTCTTTCTGTCGTACACCAAACCTATGTTCCTCATCGATTATCAATAAGCCAAGGTTGTGAAAGTCTATGTCAACGTGTAAAAGCTTATGAGTGCCTATTAGAATGTCAACCTTACCATCGATTACTTTCTGCACGCTTTTCCTTTGTTCGCTTGTTGATTTGAATCGAGAAATGACGTCAATAATAACCGGCCATTCTGCAAATCTGTCTTTAAAACTTTGAACGTGTTGTTGCGCAAGCAGAGTCGTGGGCACTAGCACAACTACTTGCTTGTAATTTTGAACGGCGACGAACGCTGCGCGCATTGCTACTTCAGTTTTTCCAAATCCGACGTCGCCGCACACGAGTCGGTCCATGGTGCGTTTGCTTTGCATGTCCTCTAGCACCGCCTCGATGGTATTCTCTTGGTCTGCAGTTTCCTCGAATGGGAAAGAGCCTGAAAATTTGTTGTACTGCTCATTTTCTATTTTGTATTTAAAGCCTTTTTTTGACTGCCTTCTGGCATAGATATCCAGTAATTCCACCGCGATGTCATGAATTTTCTCGGCGGCTTTGCGTTTGGTTTTCTGCCATTGAGTGGTGCCGAGATGATTTAGTGGCGTACTTTCCTGATCTGCACCACTATAACGAGAGATGAGGTCGAGTGATGCAACTGGTACATAGAGCTTAGCTGAATCCGCATACTCCACGGTGAGAAATTCGGTAGTTTGCCCTTCGGTAACTATGGTTTGTAAGCCGCGGTAGCGGCCTACGCCATGATCCAAATGGACTACTGCATCGTTGATTTCTAGCTCTGTCAAATTTCTGACTATTAGGTCCGTATTGCTTTGAGATTTACGCCGACGTCGGCGCTGAGCGACGCGATTACCGAACAATTGATTCTCACTAATTAGTAAGATGTTGTCATCGGGTAACCAGAGACCTTGCTCGAGGGGCGCAATAGTTATTGATAGGGGGTGTTTCCCGGTCAAGAAATCTTCCCAGTGATAGATGCTCTTTGGTTTTATTCCGATGTGCCCCAGGGTTTCCAATAATGTTTCTTTTCTACCCGCGGATTCAGCGCAGAACAGGACCCTGGCTTTGTTATTACCAATGAATTCCTGTACTGCAGTAAATGGTTTGTTGAGCCGGGTATCGCTCGTTAGATCAGGCAACGCAATGGTGCCTAGATCGAAAGCTGCTGCATGATCTTTGGCTTCGATCTGAGGATACTTTTTGAGGTTAGATAAGATCTCATCAACGCGAACGAATATGGCGTTAGGGTCCAAAACTGGCCGAAAGCGATCTATTTGACGTTCTTCATAGCGGCTATTAATGTCATCCCAGAACCTTTCACCAGCCTGCTTTAGATTGCCTTCCTGATAGATGATCGTTGTGGCCGGTAGAAAATCAAATAAGCTATTCAGATTATCGAAAAAGACAGCGAGGTAATATTCGAGCCCTGGGGAATTAAGACCACTGCTCACATCTTGGTATATCGGGCATTGTCTAAAATCAATATCGAAACTTTCATGAAATGCGTTTCGGAAAGCAGCAATGCCGTTCTCGTTAAGTGGATACTCACGACCTGGCAATAGATTAATTTCATCAACTTGTTCGTCTGAGCGCTGTGTTTCTGGATCGAACTTTCGTAAAGAATCGATCTGGTCATCAAACAGGTCAATGCGAAATGGCAGCCGAGAACCCATCGGGTAGATGTCGATAATTGATCCTCGCACCGCAAACTCACCATGTTCGAAAACCGTCTCAACAGCTTGATAACCCGCTAAGACCATCTGTTCTCGGATTTGCTCAATGCTGAGTTTTTGTCCGACTTGCAAATTTAGGCTGTTGGCGGAGATATATTGTCGCGGGGGCAACCGATGCATGAGACTTGTTATTGATACGACCAGAATGCCGCGATTAAGTTGTGGCAGGTGATAGAGCGCGGTCAACCGTTCAGAAATGATGTCCTGATGAGGGGAGAAATTGTCATAGGGAAGCGTTTCCCAATCCGGGAGGCTGAATACCTCGAAATCCTTTTTGAGCGAAAAATATCTCAGTTCTTGAATTGACTGTTCGACAGATTCATTATCCTCACAAACAAGTAGAATCGGACCGTTGGCTATAGTGGCCGCATTACTGACTGCCAGGTTGCGGCCACAGCCGATTGGTTTTTGCCAATAGCAATTAGCGCGATTATTAACAGGCAATGGAGGAGAGAATATATTTGCCATTGGCTGGAGACTCATTCCTTTCCGGCAAAATAGGACCGGTAGAAGCCGGGTGGAAAATAAACGGCGAATTGTATATCAAAACCAAATACTAAGCAGCGTCCGGTTTTTTCAGAGTTTGAAAAACTTAGGTGGAGCTTTATTGCAAGCCCGCATCTTTCGAAAGATAATACCGGCCTTCTGAAANCCGGCAGTATCAAAATTAGGGGGATTAGTGGAGCGTCCAAGTGTAGATGATTACTTCAGCGACTGGAAACAGCGCGAAGCTCTAGTGCAGGAAATGATTCCTGTGATCGGTCGTTTATTCAGCCAACGAAACGTTGATATCTTAATATATGGCAGACCTCTGCATAACCGATCTGTCACCTTCATTATGAAATCCCACCGATTTGTCCGTCAGGCAGAACGGAACGAAATGTCGGAGTTTGAAACTCACCCTATGTTAATGGCCATGGCTAAACTCGACCTTTGGCATGCGCAAATAGATTTAGGCAAACTCACCGTGCGTTATATGGAGCATCAGAACGACAAGGGTGATAAAGCTCAACTTGCCGATGATTTTGTCAGCCAGGAACTAGACTATCTCGATGGCAAGAGGGAGAAGCCCATCGATAAATCTCAGGACGTTGTTCTGTATGGGTTTGGACGCATTGGACGCCTGATGGCGCGATTACTCATTGAGCGCACGAGTACAGGCGAAGTCATGCGTCTACGTGCCATCGTTGTGAGACCTGCTGGGCCCGGAGATTTAGAAAAGCGAGCAAGCCTATTTACTGCTGACTCTGTTCACGGGGCCTTTCAAGGAACGGTCCGTGTTGATGAAGAGAACAATTGTCTGATAGCTAATGGTAACGTAATAAAAGTTATTCAAGCGCATTCGCCAGATGAGATCGATTACACTAAGTATGATATCGACGAAGCCTTGATTATCGATAACACGGGAAAATGGCGAGACGAAGAAGGCCTCGGGCTACATCTCAAGGCTAATGGCGCTTCTAGGGTCATTTTGACCGCCCCTGGCAAAGGAAACCTGAAAAATATTGTCTACGGTATCAATGATGATGAAATGGAACCGGATGACA
This sequence comes from Gammaproteobacteria bacterium, assembly GCA_002694855.1. Lineage (GTDB taxonomy): Bacteria > Pseudomonadota > Gammaproteobacteria > Pseudomonadales > Pseudohongiellaceae > UBA9145. Next base: position 26,950 of record NZNL01000025.1, on the reverse strand, counting down.
AGATCGTTACTGCAGCTTCTTGTACAACAAACGCTATTGCCCCGGTGTTAAAAGTCGTTAACGATAGGCTTGGGATCGAACACGGTCATATTGAAACTGTACATGCTTATACTAACGACCAAAATCTCATCGACAATTACCACAAGAAGAGCCGGCGTGGCCGCAGTGCTGCGCTCAACATGGTGCTAACCGACACTGGGGCAGCTAAGGCTGTGGCAAAGGTTGTGCCCGAACTGGCCGGTAAACTTAGCGGCAATGCGATTCGAGTGCCTACACCGAATGTTTCGATGGCGATAATGAACTTGACTTTACGTCAGGANACTAGCAAAGAGGAACTGAACGAATTCCTTCGCGATATCGCCTTGCATTCTAAGCTCCAGAATCAGATAAGTTACACGGAATCACCAGATGCGGTGTCTTCAGATTTTGTTGGCACCCGCGAGGCTGGAATTGTGGACTCTAATGCCACGATAGTTAATGGTAAAAATTGTGTGTTGTATCTGTGGTATGACAATGAGTTCGGCTATTGCTGCCAAGTTGCNAGAATGGTTAACAAGATGGCGGGAGTNAGCTACCAANCTTATCCTATAGAACCCTAAAGGATTAGCTGCGTGGTAGCTTTTAATAGTAAAAGGCTTTTTTAAAAATTGATCTTTCGGTTTTAGANCTCTTCCTGGCCGAAGGTTTATCAAGTCATGGCTTAGATTATGCGTCGGCGCAGCTTTTCTATCTTCATCATATTTTTGGCCATTCTTCTGGCCACAAGTTTTCCCTTCACTGATGATGAAGGAGATATTGAGCAGTTTTCTGGATTAACTATGGGTACAAGCTANCGGTTTCAACTGGTGGGTATCCCTGTTGAATTAAGTCTTAAGCTGATCGCCGAAGAAATTAAAGTATTATTAATGGATCTAGATAGCGGCATTTTTTCGACTTATGCTCCTGATTCAGAACTCTCTCAGCTAAATCGTCACGTTGTAAGTCTTCCGTTTGAGGCATCTCCAGAGCTTATGGAAGTGCTATTACTCGCACAGGAGATTTCAGTTCTAACTAACGGTGCCTTCGATATAACGGTTGGACCGTTAGTAAATCTATGGGGATTTGGTCCAAACCCCGAAATCTCACGGAATAATTTACCGACGGGAGCAGCCATTGAGGATGCTCTCCAGCATGTTGGTTATAACTACTTATCGATTGATGTAGTCCATTCACAGTTGAAGAAGAATTCTGATATTTTTATAGACCTCAGCGGTATCGCGAAGGGCTACGCGGTGGATAGGATGGGCAAGTATTTTGATTCCATTGGAATCGAAAATTATTTCCTTGAAATCGGAGGTGAATTNAANATGAAGGGTTTTAAACCNGGGAATGAAAACTGGATCCCTGCTATTGAAACNCCTCAGGACACCGTACCTGAGATTTACGAGGTCATGAATAGTAGAGGTAAGACGATAGCTATTGCCGGATCTGGTGATTACCGCAACTACTTCAAACAAAATGGCGAGCNTTTCTCGCATGAGATTGACCCACGAAACGGTAGGCCGGTCGCAAACGATCTGGCAGCGGCATATGTTGTTGATAGTTCTGCTGCTCGTGCCGATGCATTGGCCACCGCTTACATGGTCTTAGGTTTAGAGGATGCGAGNGCTCTTGCCGAATACACCGGCCAGGCAGCGTATTTTATCTATAGAGAAGAAAGNGGGGATTTTGCCGATCAACACAGTAACGCATTTAATGATTACCTGNATTTTTAGATCGTTAACTAACCTNATTATTACTATCGGGAAAGTATTACTTTTTTATCATCAATGCCTGTGCGTATTAATGAAAAANTNTGCCTTAAACAATGGAAAATAAAATAGCTTGGAATAACGATATAACGGCGNTTCCCATCGGACAAAACACTTGCTATCGNCNGCCTATAAGTGTAAATTTCCAACCGCCAAAAAGGTTGGCCTGGAAGCNAAAAAATGCGCCTCCAGAGCGCAGGTTAACCTCCAAGCTAAAGCACAATGCTAACTGTTAGATAATATAGCGAGAGCTGATCTACTTGCCTCGATTGTGCTAATGAGAACAGGTACAAGAACTACTGTTCCAGGCATTGCTAAAGTAGGAATATCTCGAAATAGAGTGGGCGTGCTCAATGAGTTTGAATAACAGTCCCTGGCAACTGATGCCNATCAGCCGTNACCCAAAGAGTCACGTCCNGGGACAAAGTTCTTCGCGATATTTACGCTCATACCCAACCCGGCTGTNGTTTAAGAGCGNATTCCAAGATTTTCAATTNNTTTGTGNNTTTTTGATATAGCCATTATTCACCTTTTTGGAGTAATTTTTGGATTCATCAAATGCGTTTTTAGAAGGGCTNGGGCCATTCCTGATCTATGCAACACTGGTCGTAGCAGTGGTTGGTATTATGCTAGGACTGAGTTTTTTCCTTGGGCAGCGCATCAACCGGCAATATAAAGAAACTCCCTTTGAATCAGGAATTATTTCCGTGGGCAGTTCTCAGTTTCGCATTTCAGTGCACTTTTACCTGACGGCCATACTTTTTATCATTTTTGACTTGGAAGTAGTTTTTTTGTTTGCCTGGGCAGTGGGTGTTCGGGAAGCAGGCTGGCCAGGATTTATAGAAATAGCTGTATTCATTATGATCCTTGGTGTTGCGTTGTTTTACCTATGGAGAATAGGTGCACTAGACTGGCGAACNGAAACCCAGAAACGNGGCTTAGATAAACTGNTTGGTCCAGGTGGTGTTGTNAACAAAAAAGAATTCGAGCTATGAGCTGGCACCTNCAAAAAGCTGANGAGTCGACATCCCCGCAGCCAGGTGGGAGTTCATTTGATGAATTTCTACGACGAAATGTGGTCATGGCAACGCTTGAGGACATGGTGGCCTGGGGGCGCAAAAATTCTATCTGGCCCTTTAATTTCGGTCTTTCATGCTGTTATGTGGAAATGGCCACAGCATTAACGCCTCGACATGACATGGCCCGTTTCGGGGCCGAGGTAATAAGGGGAACACCACGCCAAGCGGACATGATTATTATAGCGGGCACGGTTTTTCGCAAAATGGCACCAGTGGTCAAGCTTCTCTATGATCAGCTTTTAGAACCAAAGTGGGTTATCTCCATGGGTTCGTGTGCTAATTCTGGGGGTATGTACGATATCTATTCTGTTGTACAAGGTGTCGACAAGTTCCTACCTGTTGATGTGTATGTGTCTGGTTGTCCGCCGCGTCCAGAAGCTTTGCTGCAAGGCCTAATATTATTACAAGAACAAATTGGACGCGAACGTCGACCGCTTAGCTGGGTGATTAACGATCAGGGGATAATTCAGAAAGAGGCTACGCCGGTACAACGTGAGCTGCGTCATGATGGTCGAATCGACGCGACTGAGCTCAGGTCACCAGACGATGTCTGATTTATACAAATAAAATGACAACAAATAATCGTACTTAAAATAAATAGTAAATAATGCAAGTTGCAGAACAAAACCCTCCAATAGCTACTCAAAATCCTCAGCTGCTATCGAAACTGCGCCAAGATTTCGGTGACTATATTTTGGCGGAACAGTATACCTGTGACGGCATACCCACGTTCTGGATCGACCGACAGCATTTACTGAATCTTCTGCAAACCTTAAAAGAGAGCACTAGCCCGGTTTTCGAAATGCTTTTCGATATCACGGCTATCGACGAAAGGCTGCGTGTCCACCGTGAAGGACAACCCGCCAGTGAATTTACAGTGGTGTATCACCTGATGTCTTTCTCCGGGAACTGTGACTTCCGAGTCAAGGTGCCTCTAGAGGATAGAGATCTCTGTTTGCCTACTGCTACTAGTTTGTGGCCCAGTGCCAACTGGTACGAGCGAGAANCATGGGACATGTTTGGTATCNAGTTCGAGGGTCATCCCAACTTATATCGAATCGTNCTTCCNCCGACTTGGNAGGGTCATGCTNTGAGGAAAGAACATCCAGCACGCGCNACTGAGATGGAGCCATTTTCTCTGGATGACGANAAGGCNTCTNTCGAGCAGGAAGCGCTGAAATTTAAACCAGAAGAATGGGGGATGAANCAAAAGTCGGAGACNANCGAGTTTATGTTCCTCAATCTTGGGCCGAACCANCCGAGCGTGCATGGTGCATTTCGTATCGCCCTGCAGCTTGACGGAGAAATCGTTGTTGATGCAGTGCCAGATATCGGCTATCACCACCGTGGCGCCGAGAAAATGGCCGAGCGTCAGTCTTGGCATACCTTTATTCCCTATACTGATCGTATTGATTACTTGGGAGGAGTGATGAATAACCTCCCTTATGTCATGGCGGTTGAGAAGATGGCGGGTATCGAAGTGACACCGCGCGCCCAGGTAATTCGAGTCATGCTGGCCGAGATGTTTCGTCTCTGTAGCCACTTGCTGTTCTATGGCACATTTGCCCAGGATCTCGGGCAGCTCTCGCCTGTGTTTTATATGTTTGTCGAACGGGAACGAATCTTTAACATCATCGAGTCTATTTGTGGTGCTCGTATGCATCCAGGNTGGTTCCGTATAGGAGGCGTTGCTCAAGATTTGCCGAATGGGTGGGAAAAACGTGTAGAGGAGCTCTTAGATTTCATGCCGCCGCGCTTAAATGAATACGACGGCATGGTATTAAATAATGGGATATTCAAGCGTCGGTCTCAGGGTGTTGGTGTTTATAACACCCAAGATGCTTTTGATTGGGGCATAACCGGGGCCGGGCTTCGCGCGACGGGGTTTGAATGGGATTTCCGCAAGGAGAGNCCATATAGCGGGTATGAGAATTTTGAATTCGATGTNCCTGTCGCGGTGAATGGCGATTGCTATGACCGTTGCGCCATTCGNGTAGAGGAGATGCGACAAAGTTTGCGCATCATCAAACAATGCCTAGACAACATGCCGGCGGGAGATTATAAGTCCGACCACCCTTTAACTACGCCACCACGCAAGGAAAAGACGCTTCTAGATATTGAAACCTTGATCAACCACTTTCTAAGCGTGAGNTGGGGGCCAGTTATTCCTCCTAATGAAGCTACTGTGGCCATAGAAGCNACAAAGGGTATTAATAGNTATTACTTAGTCAGTGANGGCNATACAAGCTCTTATCGAACCAGGATAAGGACTCCNTCATTTGCGCATTTACAGCAAATTCCCGCCATTAGTCGGGGGTTCATGGTTGCGGACCTGATAGCCATAGTAGCAAGTATAGATTTTGTTATGGCGGATGTAGATCGATGACCAGTTCTGAATTGATAGCTAGCTCTACNACGCGGGCGCGCAAACTGTCTGCCGAGGAAATCAATGAGATTGAGCATGAAATAACACTCTATGCAGATAAGAAAGCAGTAGGACTAGAGGCNCTGAAGATTGTTCAAAAACACCAAGGGTGGGTTTCTGACGAAAGTCTGCTTGCTATATCCAAGTATCTAGATATTCCAGGTAGTGACTTGGAAGGAGTGGCTACATTTTTCAATTTAGTTTTTCGGCGACCAGTGGGCAAGAACGTGATTCTGCTTTGCAACAGCGTAAGCTGCTGGATTATGGGATGCGACGAGATCAAGGATTACATTAAGGAAAGGCTAGCTATAGATTTCGGGGAAACAAGCAAAGATGGGGAATTTACTTTGCTTCCAGTGCCTTGCTTGGGAGATTGTGATCGGGCTCCGTCAATGATGGTGGGGGAGAACCTGCATCGTAACCTCACGCGAGATAAGATCGACGAAATTNTTCAGCAATATCGAAATCNGTAGGAANCATACAAAGTGGTAACAAAACCGTTAACTAAGAACATTGATATGGNGCGTGGTCCGCTTGATATTAGTGGATACCAGGCTGTTGATGGTTANCAGTCAATACAGGTGATAGCGAAAGGCCTGAGCCCTCAGGGCGCCCTAGAGCTTGTAAAAGCTTCAGGTCTTAAAGGTCGCGGTGGGGCCGGATTTCCAACAGGTTTAAAATGGAGCTTTGTGCCTCAAGGTGATAATTCACCCGGNCAGAAATATTTCGTGGTTAATGCGGATGAGATGGAACCGGGCACATTTAAGGACCGNTTACTAATGGAAGGTGATCCNCACTTGTTAATTGAGGGCGTGATTATTGGGAGCTATGCGATTCAAGCTAGTAAGGCTTATATCTTTCTACGTGGGGAATATACGGTATCTGAAAGGGCCTTGAAAAAAGCAATCGATGAAGCGTATGAGAAAGGTTATCTNGGCAGTAATATTCTTGGTACCGGATTTAATCTCGATATCATACTGCACACCAGNGCAGGNCGTTACATTTGTGGGGAAGAAACAGCCTTGTTNAACGCNCTAGAAGGTAAACGTGCCATCCCCCGTGCTAANCCNCCTTTTCCGCAAGTTAGTGGNCTGTGGGGTAAGCCTACGATCGTTAATAATGTAGAAACAATCTGCAACCTTCCAGGNATATTAANTTATGGTGTGGATTGGTATCACGGCCTTACTANGGGTAAAGACCATGGTACTAAGTTGTTTGGCGTTAGCGGAAAGGTAAATACACCGGGCTGCTGGGAGCTGCCGTTAGGGACGCCCATACGTGAACTGTTGGAGAACTATGCGGGCGGCATGCGGGACGGGCTGGAGTTAAAGGGGTTTTTGCCAGGTGGTGGATCAACTGACTTTATGTTGCCTGAGCACTTGGACCTGAATCTAGACTACGACGAAATTGCCAGGGNGGGTAGTCGCTTGGCAACTGGCACCATGATTATCCTAGATAACGAGACTTGCCCGGTGGGCATGGTCGGAAATTTAATGAAATTTTTCTCTCATGAATCCTGTGGTTTTTGTACACCTTGTCGTGATGGGTTGCCCTGGGTGGATGAAATATTCAATGAATTTGAAAATGGGTGCGGCAGNGAAAAAGANCTAGAGATTCTGCACGAACATGTCGATTATCTAGGGCCNGGTCGCACATTTTGTGCGCTAGCACCGGGAGCGACNGCCCCGCTGGGCAGTGGATTAAAGTACTTTGCTGAAGACTTTCATAGACATATTAAAGAAAAACGATGCCCTTACAAGCATTAGTTTAGATGGAGCAAGAAATTAGATGGCAAAAATCGTTGTTGATGGGATCGAATACGAAGTAAATCCCGATAACAACCTGCTACATGAATGTCTGTCGCAGGGCCTCGATTTACCGTACTTTTGCTGGCACCCCTGTATGGGTTCAGTGGGTGCGTGCCGCCAGTGTGCGGTGAAACAATATCGTGACGCCGATGATGAAGAAGGTCTNCTGGTTATGGCCTGCATGACACCTGCNACTGATGGAACCATAATTTCTATTAACAATGAAATAGCTAAAAGTATGCGTGCTCGTGTCATTGAAAGCCTAATGATCAGCCACCCACACGATTGCCCAGTATGNGANGAAGGNGGGGAGTGTCATCTTCAAGACATGACATTGATGTCAGGCCATAATTATCGTCGTTATGACAAGAACAAGGTCACTCATCGTAACCAATATCTCGGGCCTTTCATCAATCACGAGATGAACCGCTGTATAACCTGCTATCGTTGTGTGCGGTTTTATGATGATTATGCTGGTGGCTCCGATCTCTCGGCCCAAGCATCTCATCATCACACTTATTTTGGGCGCCTCGAAGATGGCGTGCTTGAAAGTGAATTCAGTGGCAATCTAGTAGAAGTTTGCCCGACGGGAGTTTTTACGGATAAACCTTTCAGTAAACATTACGCTCGGAAATGGGATTTACAGACGGGACCAAGTGTCTGCACTGGTTGTGCTGTTGGCTGTAACACCACACCNGGGGAGCGCTATGGTGAACTCCGTAGAATTGTTAATCGCTATAACAGCGAAGTGAATGGTTATTTTATTTGTGATCGAGGTCGCTTCGGATTTGATTATATAAACAGCAACTCTAGGTTTACCGTACCGACTAAACATGCCAATGGNAAATCGTCTTCTATTGACGGGGTTGAACTGCAGGCTTTGCTTAATGAATTTAGAGATGGAGGTTATGTTGGTATAGGTTCCCCAAGGGCCAGTAATGAATCAAATTTCGCGTTACGCTCTCTAGTTGGCGAAAGCAATTTTTATTCCGGTTTAGCCGATAAGGAACATGAAGCTCTGCAACTGATTCTTAAGTTAGGCCGTGATAAAGCCTTTCATAGTCCCAGTGTCCGAGAGATTGAAAAGGCCGATGCGGTGGTAGTTCTAGGGGAAGATTTAACTAATGTCGCTCCTCGAATTGCATTGGCTCTGAGGCAGTCCGTTCGTAACAAAGCCCAGAAATTAGCGAAGAGCGCCAATATTCCNCATTGGCAGGATGCGGCAGTGCGTGAACTTGCCCAGAATGAACNTAGTCCGTTGGCAATTCTGAGTAGCTATGTCACTAGATTGGATGATTTAAGTTCTGACAGTGTAATCGATGCTCCGANCGTGTTAGCNGATATTGGTTTTGCAATCGCAGCAAGACTTTCGGGAGAAGCTCCAGATCCANNGAATTTTGACTCTAAATTTGAATCCGTCGTGGATCGGATACAAAAACAGCTTAGCCAGGCTGAACGACCACTAATAATTGCAGGATCGACGNCGGGCACTNCAGCTTTNATTCAGGCGGCTGCGAACATAGCTCGAGCTTTGCATGTGAAGCAAGGGCAAGTTATAGACCTTTGTCTCATAGTGCNTGAAGTTAATACCATCGGCGTGAGCTTATTGGCAAATGAAAATAATAAGCTCGGTGATGCCCTTGAGAAGATGAATAATGGTTCGGTCAAGAAAGTAATCATTATTGAAAATGATCTTTACCGACGTGCTGACCAGTCTTTGGTAAACAATGCGCTATCTAAGTTGGAAACATTAGTGGTAATTGATCAGTTACCTAATGCCACGACGGAGCAAGCGCATGTGGTAATGCCCAGCACTGGATTTTCAGAACATGAAGCGACTTATGTCAATTATGAGGGCAGAGCACAGCTGAGCTTCCAAGTTCACCGTAATCCTTCCGAAGCACTTCCTGCGTGGCGGTGGCTCACTGATACTCAAAAAGACAATGTGGAAGTTATGATTAACCGTTGCGCGAAAGAAGCCAAAAGTTTTGACAAGCTTGATACCTTGCTACCCAACACTCAAGGGTTCGCAGCGGGCATGAAGGTGCCACGACAGTTACATCGCTATAGTGGACGTACTGCTACGGAGGCAAACCTGAATGTTCATGAGCCAAAACAACCAGTAGATGACCAGTCAGTATTAGCTTTCTCAATGGAAGGAATCCCTTCAGCAAAGGACTCTACAATACTCAGTGCTACTTGGTCTCCACAATGGAACTCAAACCAGTCTATTAGTAAATTTCAGGATGAGATAAATGGAGAGTTAAAACAAGGTAATACCGGCGCCTTATTGATTGAGCGCACTGAGACGAATTTGTTTTACCCAGCAGTTTCTCATACGCCGAATATATCGAAAGGGGCTTTAAAGGCTACATTAGCCTACCAAATTTTTGGCAGCGATGAATTAAGTGCCAGATCTGAATCTATTCAACAACGCATGACTGACGCTTATGTCGGTCTTTCTCCGCAAGATGCTAAGGCCCGTGGCTTAGAGCAAGGGGATTTAGTTAGGCTCGATGGAAACGACGATATCGCGATTGTTTGTATTCGCTCTCGAATCGAGCCNGGNACAGCAGCGGTTTANTGCGGTGATAATCAACTAAANGCGCATTCGCTTGGTGCGGGTATTACGATTCGTAAGGCCGAAGGTCTTCTTGATAACCGCACGATTAAGGGGCTGATTATCAGCGATCTTTACGAGGGANATTNCTAAATGGTTACCCTCGAAATCGGATCAGGATTGACAATCGGGCTGGTATTAGGNGTCGTTATAATAGTAGCTGCCATGCTGATCTGGGTAGAACGGCGACTACTGNGTTTTTGGCAAGAACGATTAGGTCCTAATCGAGTTGGCTGGNTTGGTTTGCTCCAGGTCGTCGCTGATATGATTAAGATATTTACAAAGGAAGATTGGGTGCCTCGATTTGCCGATCGNCTNAGTTTNGTATTAGCTCCNGCTATCATTATGACGGTGGTATTACTAAGTTTTGCCGTGATNCCNTTCGCTCCGAACATTGGTGTTGTCAATTCCAATNTCGGCGTATTGTTTGTATTAGCGATGGCTTCGCTTGGTGCTTACAGTGTAATGCTTGGGGGTCTTTCTTCAGATAATAAATATGCTTTACTAGGCAGTCTTCGGGCCGCAGCGCAAATGGTCAGTTACGAGGTTTTCATGGGTATATCATTATTAGGCGTAGTGGCTTTGTCTGGCAGTTTTAATCTTCGTGNAATTGTCGAAGATCAAGCAGACACCTGGTATGTAGTGCCGCAATTTATTGGTTTCGTTATATTTTTGATCGCTGGTATTGCTGAGAGTCACCGCTTACCCTTTGATATCCCTGAAGCGGAGCAGGAGATTTGCTCGGGTTACCACACGGAGTACTCTGGCATGAAATTCGGTATGTTTTTCGTGGCTGANTATATAGGGCTGGTACTGGTCTCATCGCTCATTACAGTGCTNTTTTTTGGAGGCTGGTTAGGGCCGTCATTCTTACCCCCAATTTTTTGGTTTGCNTTAAAAGCCTCGCTATTTATTGCTTTTTTTATCTTGCTGCGCGCAGCTATACCGCGGCCTAGATACGACCAGTTAATGAATTATGGTTGGTTGTTTTTATTGCCAGTNTCACTGATTAACCTGCTTGTAACTGGTTTTATTATATTGAGTAACCANTAAGATGAAGAGNGTCATAGGTCCATGCTCNCACTAATTAAAGACACATTGCTCAGTCAGATAAGAACATTGTGGATGGTGTTTAGAAAACTATTTACAAAAGCTGACACTGTTGAGTACCCCGATACTCAGCCCTATATGTTTCCCCGGTGGCGAGGTCGGATTATCTTAAGTCGCGATCCGGATGGTGAAGAACGCTGTGTAGCTTGCAATTTATGCGCGGTTGCTTGTCCAGTTGATTGCATTGCTTTGCAAAAGGGTGAAATGGAAGANGGCAGATGGTATCCGGANTTTTTCCGCATTAATTTTTCACGCTGCATTATGTGTGGGTTCTGTGAAGAAGCCTGTCCAACGAANGCGATCCAGCTTACACCGGATTTTGAAATGGCCGAATATGTTCGNCAGGACATGGTGTGGGAAAAGGAAGACTTACTGATTAATGGCACTGGAAAATATCACGATTACAATTTTTACCGTGTCAGTGGGATGAAGATTGANGGTAAAGAGAAGGGTGAGGCAATAAACGAAGCATCGCCNGTAGANGTCAAGAGTTTGCTGCCATGATNATNCTTTTTTATNTNGCCGCCGTAATTGCTATTTTGTCGACTGTGGCAGTTATTGTGCAAACCAATATTGTTCATGCACTGATTTANCTGATTCTATCANTGNTGGCGGTNGCCGTTATNTTTTATGTATTAGGNGCGCCGTTTGCCGCTCTCCTAGAAGCNATCGTGTATGCAGGGGCGATCATGGTTTTGTTCTTGTTTGTAATCATGATGCTTAATCTTGGTCAGCATACCCGGGATGAAGAGCGAGCTTGGTTATCACTNAAGGGGTGGATAGCNCCGGCAATTATGTCGTCGGTATTACTCGTNCAGTTGATAAACGNGCTCATGCGATATGATTATGAATTGGCTCCAATCCAGGTGGGCGTGCTGGAGGTAAGTGTTTTGCTGTTTGGCCCTTACGTGCTGGCAGTGGAGCTGGCTTCTATTTTGTTACTTGCAGGTTTGGTAGCAGCTTATCACCTAGCAAAGAAATAACATGGAACTAACTAATAAAGAAAAATGGACCTGTTAATGGAAAGTATCCCAATCGAACATGGTCTCATTTTGGCTAGTATTCTATTCACCCTGGGTCTCATTGGGGTCTTAACTAGACGCAATATTGTGTTTGTGTTGATGTCACTCGAGATCATGCTTAATGCCAGTGGGTTAGCTTTTATTGTAGCCAGCGCGCGCTGGGAGCATGCCGAAGGACAGGTAATGTTTCTGATGATTCTTACATTGGCAGCAGCGGAAGTGGCAGTAGGGCTGGGGCTCATAATTCAGATGTACCGGCGGTTCCAGACCGTCGACATCAATGTATTGAGTGAGATGAAGGGATAAAAAGATACTAGGGTGAAGGGGTAGTAAGTTATATGCTTGATTATATTTGGTTGTTACCCACCCTTCCGTTGCTGGGCTTTTTAATCCTAATTCTAACAGCGGGCAATTTACCAAAACGTGCAGTTGCTATCATCGGCGCAGGCTCAATCGGACTTTCCTTTCTAGTAGCTTTAATCATCGCGNTGCGTTTTTTAGGTAGTGGGGAAGAGTACTTTGTTAAGGAAGCATGGGTCTGGATGGCAGTAGGCGGNTTTGANGCCAGTTTTAATTTCTATCTCGATGGTTTATCACTGACCATGATGCTGATNATCACCGGGATCGGCTTCCTAATTCATCTGTATGCCACAGGNTATATGGCNGATGATCCGNATTACAGTCGNTTTTTTNCATACATGAATTTATTTGTGGCTGCCATGTTAATGCTGGTGCTGGGGGATAACNTGGTAGTGCTTTACCTCGGATGGGAAGGTGTAGGTCTGTGCAGTTATTTGCTTATCGGTTTCTGGTATACCAATCCCGAAAATGGTTACGCTGCTCGTAAAGCCTTTGTGGTTACCAGGGTTGGCGATACTTCCATGGCTATCGGTTTGTTTCTTTTGTTTGCAAGCCTCGGAACGTTGAATATCCAAGACATGCTTCACGCTGCGGAGACGCAATGGGCAGTGGGTTCGGGGTTAGCTGTGGCTGTATCACTACTACTGCTTGGTGGCGCGGTGGGTAAATCAGCTCAATTACCGCTACAGACCTGGTTGCCAGATGCCATGGCTGGNCCAACACCGATTAGTGCCCTCATCCATGCCGCTACCATGGTAACAGCGGGTGTCTACCTTATAGCACGCACTCACACATTGTTCGAAATGGCNCCCTCGGTACAAATTCTGGTCGCGTGGATTGGGTTAATTACATTACTCATGGCTGGATTTACCGCACTTACTCAGACCGANATCAAACGCATTTTGGCCTATTCCACTGTGAGCCAAATAGGATACATGTTCCTCGGNCTTGGAGCAGGCGCCTGGTCAGCGGCAATTTTTCACCTAATGACCCACGCTTTCTTTAAGGCCCTGTTATTCCTTGCGGCAGGGACCGTGATTCTAAGCCTTCATCATGAGCAGAATATCTTTAATATGGGTGGCAAACGCAAGCAGCTACCATTTTCGTTTTATTCGTTCCTGTTCGGTAGTTTAGCGCTGACTGCATTCCCTTATACTTCCGGCTATTTCAGCAAAGACGAAATTCTTCTTGGTGCCTTGGAAGTCGACGGGGTAGGGTTGTGGTTATGGTTAGGGGGAGTCATAGGTGCCTTTTTAACCAGTATCTACACTTTTCGATTATTTTTTGTGGTGTTTTTTGGTGAGAGTGGCGGGCACGATAAGGAAAAAGAGGTTGGCGGCTGGAACATGTCTGGTCCATTAGTTGTTCTGATGNTCGGCTCGCTGTTTGCCGGGTACATGAATTTGCCACTGGATATTATTTTTAGTCAAGGCGAGTCCCATGAGGAACATCATGTAAGCCCCTTGATACATGGAATAATGATCGTGGTNCCACTCTTAGGAATAGGTATAGCCTATCTTTTCTACGGTACTCGCACCTTTTCCATCGCTAGGATAATGGCCAGTCCATTTGCGCAGAGTCTGCACAAATTTTGGTTCAATGGTTGGGGGATGGACACACTTTATAATCGATTATTCGTGAACCCCTTCTTATGGCTGGCCCGCATAAATAAGAATGATATTGTCGACAAGTTTTATTATTTTTTAATTGAGCTATCTAGTATTGCAAATCGTATGATGGTCAAAACGCAGACAGGCTACTTGCGTTGGTATACCTTGACTGTTGCCGCTGGTTTAGTATTTGTCATTACTCTGGGGGCNCTACTTTGATCCTCGNTATNCTGATTNGNCTGCTCTTCGCAGGTGGNGTCGCCGCTTGGGTTTCAGAGAAAATCAACCCCAATTATCCTCGAGCTATAGCCCTGATTACTATGTTATTGGGTATGGTGTTGGTGCTAGTGCTGTTAAACGGAAGCAATGGAGAAAACGAACTACTTGCTAGCGTAAACGCATCCTGGTTGCCACGGTTTGGTATCTCTTTTTACTTGGCGGCTGACGGATTGAGTGCCCTTTTACTGTCATTAACAGTATTTCTTGGAATTATCGCGATTGGTTCTGCCTGGGATGAAATAACTGAGCGGACTGGTTTCTTTTATTTTAATTTGTTGTGGACATTGGCTGGGGGGCTAGGTGTGTTCACGGCATTTGACCTATTTTTATTTTTCTTTTTTTGGGAAGTAATGCTAATCCCAATGTATTTCATAATAGCCATCTGGGGTCACGAAAATAAAAATTATGCGGCGATGAAATTCTTTATCTTTACTCAGGTTACCGGGTTGTTGATGCTGGTGGCTATCCTAGCGCTAGCTTATTTTCATCATAACCAGTTTGGGGCGTTTAGTTTTAACTATTATGATCTGCTGCGCTTAGAGACTAAGGGTAGTCTCGAGATTTGGATTATGTTGGGCTTTTTCGTTGCTTTTACTACTAAGCTGCCCAGCGTGCCATTTCATTCCTGGTTACCGGATGCACATAGCCAAGCGCCTACTGCGGGTAGCGTAATATTGGCAGGCGTCTTGCTTAAGACAGGTGCCTACGGTTTGATTCGGTTCGCAGTGCCACTCTTTCCGGAAGCTTCAATGGACTTTGCGCCCGTGGCCATGACTCTTGCTGCCATCAGTATCTTATATTGCGCAAAAGTAGCGTTAGCCCAGACTGATATAAAACGATTAATTGCCTATACCAGTGTAAGTCATATGGGGTTTGTAACACTAGGCGTGTACGCCTGGAATGAGCAGGCACTACAAGGGGCTGTAATAACCATACTAGCTCATGGTCTAAGTGCAGCAGCACTCTTTATGTTAGCCGGTGGTCTAGAGCATCGGATACACACACGTAATATGCTGGACATGGGCGGGTTCTGGCCAAAGGTGCCCCGTATGGCAGCAGTGGCTCTCTTCTTCTCAATAGCTGCGTTGGGAATGCCGGGGCTTGGAAATTTTATCGGTGAGTTCCTGGTGCTCTTAGGTGCGTTTCAGACAAATATACCTCTCACGGTTATCTCGGCCTCAGGTTTGATTTTTGCGTCGGTGTACTCGCTGTGGGTAATCCAGAAGATCTTTCACGGAGAGTATGCAAGCAAAAATTTCGACGATAGTAATTTCCTCGATTTGAATCGTCGGGAGATGGTTTATTTCGGTGCAATGATAGTTGGTTTGGTATGGATGGGTATGTATCCACAGTCATTTCTGGGCTTGTCCGCCGAAACAGTAAATAACTTGC
The DNA here is from genome assembly GCA_002694855.1 of Gammaproteobacteria bacterium. GTDB lineage: Bacteria > Pseudomonadota > Gammaproteobacteria > Pseudomonadales > Pseudohongiellaceae > UBA9145. Next base: position 11,455 of record NZNL01000025.1, on the reverse strand, counting down.
TCTTTAATTCAGAAAATCTGGTAGCAATCGTAGGCCAAAACTGAAATGAACCTAACTTTTAGCGATTTTCTACCGTTAATGCCCCTTATTATAGTGACAAGTACCGTGGTATTGGCTATGGCCGCCATTGGAATTCGTCGCAGTTACATACTAACGGTGGGCGTTACTGTGATCGGTTTACTGTTAGCTGCAATCGTAGCAGCGGTAATTATGCCTTACACAAATAAACAGGTCTCGCCGTTGATGATCATCGACCAATACAGCTTATTTTTCACCGTGATCATTTGTGTCGCCGCTATGTTTATCGCAATATTTAGTTTTAATTACCTAGCTGATCTGGACGATCAGAAGGAGGAGTATTATCTACTTCTTGGAATAGCAACCGTTGGCTCAGTTGTTATGGTAAGCACGAACCATTTTGTCGGAATGGTATTGGGCCTGGAAACACTCAGCATGTCGCTATATGGAATGATAGCTTATACGGTACGCTGTAAAAATTCAGCTAAATATGTGTTAGAAGCCTCTGTAAAATATCTGGTATTGTCTGCTACCGCGTCAGGATTCATGCTGTTCGGTATGGCCCTAATTTATGCGCAAACTGGCACTCTAGCATTTAGTAGTTTGCTTGATACTCGATTAGTAATTAGTGATACCTATACCATTGCTGCAGTATCATTAATCTCAGCAGGTATTGCATTCAAGTTATCTCTAGCGCCCTTTCATATCTGGACGCCAGATGTCTACGAAGGGTCTCCNATACCCTCGACGACATATTTGGCTACCATTGGCAAGGCAGCAATGTTTGTTGTGTTGCTTCGGTTTGTTGAAATTTCAGACGCGTTAACCTTCAAGTCAGTAGTAGCGGTATTTTCAATTATCGCCGTCATTTCCATTATGGTCGGGAACCTATTAGCACTCATGCAGGATAACCTTAAGCGTATCCTGGCTTATTCATCGATTGCACACATGGGCTACTTGTTGATAGCAGTTATCGCCAGCTTTTTTGCCGTAGGTACTGTCAGCATAGAAGCTGTAACTTTTTACTTATTAGCTTATGTCATAATGNCCCTNGGNGCCTTTGGTGTNTTNNCAATATTTTCATCGAGCCAAAACGANTTAGATAGNATTNCGGACTATCAGGGTTTATTTTGGCGCTCCCCTTGGTTGGCGGCTGTGTTTACCGGTATGTTGCTGTCTTTAGCCGGCATCCCGCTCACGGTTGGCTTTATNGGCAAATTCTATGTATTTCTGGCAGGTGTTGAAACCGAACTTTGGATATTACTGAGCGTCCTAATTGTTGGCAGTGGAATAGGATTATATTANTACCTGCGTATCGTCTACCGTATGCTTATGCCAGTTAGTGGTGATAACATTTTAGTAGACACTAGAATGGANAATTTGAGCACCTTGGGAGTGCTCGCCATTCTGTTTGTCTTGTTGCTTGCGTTAGGGATATACCCGGCACCAATTATGGCAATTATTGAAGCAATATCTGTACACATTTAAGTAATTCTGGTGGTGACTAATTACTTAATTACAGTTCAATGCCGCGACCAACACTAGGCCGTCTAATCTTAATCAGAATTGATTGTTAGAGAGGCCGAGTATGGATTCTCCGAACAGTCCCTCTTGGCCCTCAAATGCTGTGTGAGGCGCAAATAGCCCGTTTCTNCGTGGNCTCCTTGGTATTGAGGCTCAATAAGACTATTATGAATACAACAATTTGTTGCCTGCAGAAATTCTTTAAAGGAGTAATAAGAGTTTGAGCATCATTTCCGTTATCGGTGGTGGCAGTTTTGGTACTGTTATCGCAAACATCATAGCCCTTAACGGTCATGATGTGCGTTTCTGGATGCGCAGCGAAGAAATGGTTAGCGAAGTTAACACTGTTCATGAAAATTCGCAGTATCTTCCGGGTTACAAGCTGAATGAACGGGTAGTCGCTACAGAGAATATGGTGACCGCTGTAGGCAGTAGCGAAATCATATTCGTGGCGGTACCTAGCTCGTCTTTCCGTGATGTTGTAAAACATGTTGTGCGGCATTCACTGGAGGAAGCAATTTTTGTTAGCGCCACTAAGGGAATCGAAGTAGATTCATTTGTGCTTATGAGCCAGATTCTCATTGAAGAGGCACCAAAAGCAGTCGTGGGGGTGCTCAGCGGCCCTAATTTGGCCAAGGAAATAGCCAGCAAAAACCTGACAGGAACGGTAATCGCAAGCAATCATGAAGAGGTAAGAAAAAGGGTAAAGGAGATTCTCAAATCGGAATTTTTCCGAGTGTACACTAATGACGATATGTTCGGTGTCGAGTTAGGGGGTTCACTCAAAAATATATATGCCATTATAGCGGGAATAGCTCATGCACTAGGAATGGGTTATAACACTAATAGCATGCTGGTGACGCGTAGCCTAACAGAAATGGCAAGGTTCGGAAGNGAGCTNGGAGCTGATCCNATGACTTTTCTNGGGNTGTCCGGCGTTGGGGATCTGATAGTGACCTGTTCGACCCCGCTTAGCCGTAATTATCGGCTTGGGTTAGCTCTTGGGCAAGGTAAGTCTATAGCAGAGGCGACCGAGGAAGTTGGGCAGGTGGCAGAAGGAGTCAATACGCTAAAACAAGTTAAAGAGAAAGCAGAAGAGTTGGGAGTCTATATGCCACTCGCCACNGGGCTATTTAAAATAATATATGAAAGAGAGTCTATGACTAATATCATCTCTTCGTTAATGTTAGGCGAGCAGGCTTTAGATGTAGAATTTGCAGCCAATAGAGAAAAAACCCTAGCAGAACACTAAAGGAGTAACTATGTCGGAAAAGCTGGATAATATTATTGATAACCTGAAGCAGTCCTCTGTCTGGNTCCGNATTATATTAATGGTTGNNTTTGCTGTTGTATTGTACCNGGTNNTTCCCCTAGTTCTCTTGGTATTGATGATTGCACAANTGTTGTTTGTNNTAATTACNGGTGAGAGCAATGCTAANCTTCGTTCACTCGGNGNCGCGCTAAGCNCATATNTCTTCCAAATNGTGCAGTTNATGTCTTATGTTACGGANNNTAAACCGTTCCCATTCTCAGATTTCCCAAAAGCNNAAAATNACGATTTAAATGTCAGNAACGAAATNAANCAGAACAAGAAAAGTACCGTGACAAATAAGAAGCCAGCGGCTAAGAAAGTAGCAAAGAAAAAGACAGCTAGTAGAAACCCAACGACTAAGAAGTCTGAGTAGGGCGCTAGCAGAAATAGAGTTGTGGAAAAGGAAGCCTTTACTTAAGCAGCGTATGCTATTCTGAACCAAAATCGGGATGGTATTAATAGGGCAAAGCAAATTTGATTTACGTGCTGCAAGGTAATTTCTTGAGGACTTCCTTGCTGACACCATTGATAGGCAGTATTACTAGCGAGGGCTGATGGAAAAAGTGTACTTTCCGCTGTGTAACTTTGAGAAATCTGTGGCGCTCGACTGCAAACAGACTAAACATATTTTGAAATCATGAAAAAAATAGTACAGTTATTTGGTACCTTATTACCGTTCCTAGGAGTAAGCGCTTTTGCGCAACTTGCCGGTGTATCGGCAAATTATAACGATCATCCCTTGTTCGATCGCTTTCCTGATTCAGAAATTATAAGCGTCGAATTTGACGAAGATGTCAATTATCGGTTGGTTTTAAGTAGCTTGCAAAGAACCCGAGGGCTAGTCACTCCGGAAAGTTCAGAAAGATTAAGGGGTGACGTAACTAAAATAATCTATGAGGTTTCTCAAGAATTTACCGGTGAGGATGTTTACAACTTTTTCCAGCAACAACTGCAGGAACGCAATTATACTGACTTATTCACCTGCAGTGGCAGAGGCTGTGGTAGCAGCAATTACTGGGCTAACGACATTTTTGGCAATCGCATTCTCTACGGTCCGGAGCGCAATCAGTACTACTTGGCTGTACGTGCGGATAATGGCTTAGAAACTTCGCCACACCTAGCCCTTTATATCATCACCCGGGGTAATCGAAGAATCTACGCTTACCTTGAAATTATCGAGGTGGGCGGGACTACAACTCGAATCGATATCATAGAAACCAATGAGTTACTGGCAACTCTGCGCGAACAGGGAAGCGTGATAGCACCTTTCTTGAATTTTATTGCTGATAATCAGTTAACCATTGAGAGTGATTTGGCACCGATTGCTAATATGTTAGAAACTGATACGTCGCTTAATATTTATTTAGTAGTACACCTGGGCGGTTCCGATTCATTGGATTCTTTAATGGCGCGTTCTTTGATGCGAGCTGAACTTTTAAAACAACAGCTTCAGAATCTAGGTATTGACGGTACCCGTATTATCGCCCAAGGCGTTGGGCCTCTGGCTCCTATCTGTGGTACAGGTAACTGCCAGGATAGAATTGAAGTGGTGCTCCGCTAAGTCTTACGATCGCTAATTTAATAAAGACAAGAATTCATTTCGCGTGCTGTGACTATTTCTGAAAGCACCTAGCATACAAGATGTAGTCATTACGGAATTTTGTTTCTCGACGCCGCGCATCATCATGCACATATGCTGAGCTTCGATAATAACAGCGGCTCCCCCAGCTTCGGTTTTCTCCACGATGCAATTAGCGATTTGGCTGGTAAGGTTTTCCTGGATCTGTAACCTCCTGGCAAAAACATCGACCAAGCGGGCAATTTTTGAAAGACCTATTACTTTACCTTTAGGCAAATAGGCAACATGGCACTTCCCAATAAATGGCAACATATGATGTTCGCATATTGAATAGAGCTCGATATTTTTCACGATAACCATTTCATCTGTAGATGAAGGAAACAAAGCATTATTAATTACGTCGTCGATATTCACTCCATATCCTTGCATCAGGAAACGCATAGCATTTGCCGCTCTGCGTGGAGTATCTTTTAACCCGGCTCTCTCGGGGTCTTCCCCAATTTCGTGGAGTATCTGTAGATAGGCGTTTTCCATTATGTAAACTATTTTTTCCCCTAGATATAAATTATGCGGCTACCCTACGATAACCACAAAAAATGGTAAAGTCTTTTTGTCTGTAGGTTGGTTTCTATTAAGGGCTGATTCACGATGAAGGTAATTGATTACATAAATGATGTATCAGACAGGTTTGCCGGGGCAGAGTTATTCTTCGGGCACGGTACTGAAAGTTCACGCGACGAGGCTATTTATCTGATCTATAGCATACTCGGTATTGAGTTTTCCCGGGACCCGGCAACTTTAAAAAAAGAACTTTCGGGTGTGCAACAGCAGCGACTCGAGCGGGTAGTGATCGAGCGCATGTTAGAGAAAACACCTACGGCTTACCTCGTAAAAGAAGCTTGGTTTGCAGGTCATAAATTCATTTGTGATAAACGTGCACTTATTCCCCGATCACCGATAGCTGAGCTTGTCCAAAACCGGTTTGAGCCGTTGTTAAAGGATCAGCCTAAAAAAATTCTTGATATGTGCTGTGGTGGCGGTTGCATTGGGATTTCTTGTGCTCTAGCGTTTCCTGAGAGTTACGTAGATATGGTGGATATTTCTGCTGATTGTTTGCAACTGGCGGAGGAAAATATCGAGCTTCACGGTCTATTAGATCGAGTTTCTGTCGTTCATTCCGATCTTTTTAAGGGGTTTTCGGGCACCTATGATTTGATTGTGACTAATCCACCGTACGTATCTAAAGAGGAGCTTGATTCCCTGCCGGCTGAATATCAACATGAACCGCTTACCGGATTACTGAGTAGAGCGAATGGGCTTGAGATTCCCTTACGAATACTAAACGATGCGGCAAGTTATATGAGTGAAACTGGTTTAATTATCATGGAAGTTGGATCTTCTTCAAAACTACTGTCAGACACACTGAAGAATGTTCCGTTACTTTGGTTAGAATTTGAACACGGAGGCGGAGGTGTATTAGCCTTGAGTGCGGCCGAATTGGATCGCATACCGCCAGCTTCATTTATAAATGGCCTTCACACAACTCGGTCGACTTAACTGTATTCCAAGACAGGAACTAGTGTAAAATGCTGTGCTTTTTCTCCCCCAGCTAGCCTTATATTCCGTTACTCGAGTTACAGATGTCAGGAAATACTTTCGGTAAATTATTCACAGTAACCAGCTTTGGTGAAAGCCACGGGCCTGCGCTTGGTTGTGTGGTCGATGGCTGCCCTCCCGGATTGCCATTATCAGAAGGAGACATGCAGCGGGATCTAGATCGACGTAAGCCGGGTAAATCTCGATTTACTACCCAACGACGGGAAGATGATGCTGTAAAAATACTTTCAGGTGTTTTCGAAGGCACGACGACAGGTACACCCATAGGATTATTGATAGAAAATATTGATCAAAGATCGAAAGATTACAGCAAAATTAAGGAAAAAATTCGCCCAGCGCACGCCGACTATAGTTATTGGAAAAAATACGGTATTCGAGACCATCGTGGCGGGGGTCGTGCATCGGCTCGCGAAACTGCTATGCGTGTAGCAGCAGGTGCAATCGCGAAGAAATATCTTAATCAAGAATGTGGAACCCAAATTACAGGTTATCTTAGCCAATTGGGCCCTATNTGNATTGAAAGTGTGGATTTCACAGTAATTGAACAGAATCCATTCTTTTGCCCCGATCTTTCGAAAGTAAAAGAAATGGAAGATTACATAACGGTGCTTTCTAAGGAGGGTAATTCGGTTGGTGCTCGCATTAACGTCCAGGCATCCAATGTGCCAGCAGGACTAGGTGAACCCATTTTTGACAGGCTTGACGCAGATATTGCTAAAGCATTGATGAGCATCAATGCTGTAAAAGGAGTGGAAATTGGCTCAGGTTTTTCGTCTGTAAGCCAGAAAGGCACAGAACACAGAGATGAGATTACCCCNGAGGGATTCATGAGCAATAATACTGGAGGGATCCTAGGAGGTATCTCCAGTGGGCAAGATATCGTAGCTAGTATTGCACTGAAGCCTACCTCCAGCATCCGGATACCCGGTAAATCCATAAACATAAAGGGCAAAGCGGATGAAGTGGTTACGACAGGCAGGCATGATCCCTGTGTTGGAATCCGGGCTACGCCGATTGCTGAGGCGATGCTGGCCTTGGTGCTTATGGACCACTTTNTACGAGACCGTGGTCAGACGGGTTGTCAGCGAAAACCNTCGTCGACACCCGTTTAACTTAAATTTNATATTANAATATATAATTAAAACAATTGATTAAAACAGNATTATTATAATATAGATTAATTTGGTATTAAGCATGGCTGGAAAAACTCTATACGACAANATTTGGGAANCCCANTTGGTTAAGGAACGAGATNATGGTACTGCCCTTGTGTATATCGANNGGCATCTAATCCACGAAGTAACTTCGCCACAGGCCTTTGAAGGNCTTNGATTGGCGGGTCGCTCCCCNTGGCGAGCCNGTGCNAATTTGGCCACACCAGACCATAATGTACCCACTACCATAGACGAACGGAGTCGAGGATTAGCTGGGATACAGGATCAGGTATCTAAGCTACAGGTTAAAACCTTGGATGAAAATTGTCGTGAATTCAATATTTTAGAAATTGAAATGAATGATNAACGTCAAGGAATTGTGCATGTCATTGGCCCAGAACAAGGTGTAANCCTGCCAGGCATGACAATCGTTTGTGGTGATTCACATACCTCAACACACGGTGCCCTTGGTGCATTGGCTCATGGTATTGGTACNTCTGAGGTTGAGCATGTGCTTGCCACTCAATGCCTGATCCANCGAAAAATGAAAAATATGTTAGTACGCGTTAATGGTCAGCTNAAGCCGGGTGTTACTGCAAAAGACGTGGTCCTAGCGATTATTGGTAAGATCGGGACCGCGGGTGGAACGGGCTATACAATTGAATACGGGGGCGATGTGATACTTTCATTGTCGATCGAAGCCCGGATGACGATTTGTAATATGTCCATTGAGGCTGGTGCTAGGGCGGGTCTGATTGCCGTAGACGATACCACCATTGACTACATCAAAGGACGTCCATTTGCTCCCACCGGCGAAATGTGGAAACAGGCGGTTTCCGCATGGCGACAGTTAGTAAGCGATGNGGATGCGGTGTTCGATCGTATTGTGGACTTAGAAGGCGCGGATATTGAACCGCAGGTAACATGGGGGACCTCTCCAGAAATGGTAGCCCCGGTTACAGGGCGCGTACCAGATCCTTCAGAAGAGCAGGATGAGACCAAGCGCAGCAATATTGAGCAAGCCTTGGAATATATGGGATTAGTAGGCGGCATGNCGATACAAGATATTAAGCTNGATTGCATATTTATAGGCTCCTGCACTAATTCTCGCATTGAAGATCTCAGGGAAGCCGCCAAGATAGTACAAGGACAAAAAATATCGGCAAACGTCGAACAGGCGATGGTTGTACCAGGTTCGGGCCTAGTCAAACGACAGGCTGAGGCTGAAGGGCTGGACCAAATCTTCAAGGATGCTGGTTTAGAATGGCGTGAGCCCGGTTGNTCCATGTGCCTAGCCATGAATGCGGACCAGTTGGGAGAGGGTAAGCATTGTGCATCAACTTCTAATCGTAATTTCGAAGGGAGGCAGGGTTTTGGAGGACGAACGCATCTTGTAAGTCCAGGTATGGCTGCAGCGGCCGCTATCCATGGTTATTTTGTGGACGTTAGGAACTTAATTTAGTTTGAATGTATGTTAAATATATAAGTAAATACAAATAGATACAGACAAAACATGAGAAAATTTAGCATAGAGAAAGGAATAGTTCTGCCATTAGATCGGGCGAATGTCGATACCGACTATATTATCCCTAAGCAATTCCTAAAATCCATTCGACGCACTGGATTCGGAGTTAACCTGTTTGATGAGCACCGTTATCTGGATAAAGGCCAACCTGATGCTGATAACAGCCAGCGTTTGCTTAACTCGAATTTTGTGCTTAATCAGCCGAGATATCGGGGAGCTTCAGTTCTGTTGGCCCGAGATAATTTTGGTTGTGGGTCGAGCCGGGAACACGCTCCCTGGGCGCTTGAAGACTATGGGTTTCGTGCATTATTGGCCCCTAGTTTTGCCGATATTTTCTCCAATAACTGCTTCAAAAACGGATTATTGCCCATCGTGCTTGATCGAGAAGTGATTAGTGGTTTATTCGATGCCGTTGAGACTAACGAGGGATATGAGCTGGAGGTCAATTTGTTTGAGCAGTCTATTATAAAGCCGGACGGCAGTTTGATCTCTTTTGAAGTCGATGAGTTCAATAAACACTGCCTACTGAACGGCCTGGATGATATTGCATTAACGTTAGAGGACGCAGGCAGAATCAGTGCATTCGAAGCTCGCTGGAGCAAACAGACACCATGGAATTTTAACGCATCTGAATTGGGTTAATTTACGTGAAATTAGAGGTTGATAGGATTAAGAAGCGGCTTGGCTAATGGAGAGGTTACTATGAGTAGTTACAATGTTGCTGTAGTAGGCGCAACAGGAGTGGTAGGGGAAGCCATGCTGAGTATTCTTGAGCAACGCAATTTCCCTATTGATGAGCTCTATCCACTCGCCAGTGAACGATCTGCCGGCACGAAGGTTATGTTCCGAAACAAGCCTGTAACGGTGCAAAATCTTGCTGAATTCGATTTCAAAAAAGCACACATTGGATTATTTTCCGCTGGCGGCAGTGTTTCCGCCGAATATGCTCCTAAGGCTGGAAATAAAGGCTGTATTGTAATTGATAACACATCTCAGTTTCGCTACGAGGATGACATTCCACTAGTCGTGCCGGAAGTGAATTTAAATGCGATTGCCGACTTCCGCAATCGTAACATTATCGCCAACCCCAATTGCTCAACCATCCAGATGCTTGTGGCGTTAAAGCCCATCTATGACGCTGTCGGCATAAAGCGTATAAGCGTTGCTACTTATCAGGCTGTATCTGGCACAGGCAAAGCGGCAGTAGAGGAACTAGCCCGTCAAACAAGTGACCTTTTGAATGGTAGGGAAACGGAGAGTCGAGTCTACCCGCGGCAAATTGCCTTCAATGCTTTGCCGCAGATAGATCAGTTCATGGAAAATGGCTATACCAAAGAAGAGATGAAGATGAGCTGGGAAACCTGCAAAATATTTGGTGATGACAATATAAAGATTAATGCTACGTGTGTACGTATACCGGTGTTCTATGGGCATTCTGAGGCAGTGCAAGTGCAAACTCACAAGCCGATTACAGATAAACAGGTACGGGAACTGTTGTCTAACAGTGCTGGAGTGACGGTAATCGACGAGCGGAAAGATGGGGGGTACCCAACGGCAGTCCATGAATCGGCCGGACAGGACTCGGTATTCGTGGGTCGAATACGGCAAGATATCTCAATGCCTAACAGCATAAATCTTTGGGTGGTAGCCGATAATGTGCGAAAAGGAGCTGCTTTAAACTCCGTGCAGATAGCTGAGGAGTTGATAAAAACCTACTTATAATTAATACTGTGAATTGCGACTAATAATAAAAAATTCAATTACTTATAGCATATAACTGGCCGCAAATTAATAAGATGTAAATCGCATATGTGAAGTTATCGATTCGCCAACAAATTTGTAAACCCAACACAAGAGAACAGGCGAACATGTTAAAAATATCTGTCGTAGTTTTCGGCATAATGTTGTGTGATTTGACGACGCAGGTATATGCCGCTGACCAAAGCCCTTCCTCAGTAGAACAAGCTACTGCAGGGCAGCAATCGATTTCCGATCGCCAGCAGATCACAGAAAGAATCGAGATATTAGCCTCCGATACCCTGTCAGGAATTGCATTGCGTGTGCGGCCTAACGATTCGGTATCTATTGAGCAAGTCATGCTGGCTATTCAAGCTGCTAATCCTAATGCTTTCATCGGCGGTAACATAAATCGGATGCGCAGTGACTTAGATTTACGAGTACCCAGTCTTCGAGAAATTATTTTGGTTGATGTTCAGGCGGCGATCAATGAAGTAGCACGACAAATTCAAGAACTTTCTGAAATAGAAGCGGAATCACTTGCACAGCCTATGGATGCGGCGCTAACTCAAGGTGATCAATCGCCAGGTCAATTAAACGTTATTGCTATTAATGATGAGTTAGCTGAAGTCTCCCGCAGAATAGAAGGATCTGCTTATGAAGAAAATCTTGAGCTAGACAGGCAAATCACCCAGTTAGAAACCCAGTTAGCACTCCGGCAGGAAGAGGAAGACCGCGCCAGAAGGCGGCGAGAAGAACTTGATTCTCGTCTAATGGAATTAGAAATACAGATCGCTGCCGCTCAAGAAATCGTTCGTTTGCAGGACCTGCAACTTGCCCAGGTTCAGGAATCTATTGTCGAAGCTGCTCGGCTAGCTGAGCTGGAAATCGCCCAGAGCATCGCTGCTGCTATCGAACCTGATGCGCCGGAACCTGTGCCAGGATCAACTACCTTGATCGAAGACATTAGGCGCATTTTTACCAATAAC
>NZNL01000024.1 GCA_002694855.1 Gammaproteobacteria bacterium | reverse complement strand
AAGTCAGCGGTTGGCTTAGCAGCTTGCTCGTTTCGAGCGATGCGCGTTCGCTCACGACTATTTTTTGGCCGGTTACCGGCCGGTCGGCGCTGTGCTTTATTTGGGTTGGCTTTTTTTGCTAGCGTGTCTTTTTCCTTTGCTCGAGTTTGTCCAGTTTTATGCTGCTTTGAACTTACAGCTTTTTTGGACTTGTCTGGATCTATATTTCGCCGCGCCGGAGAAGACTCTTTCCTATCATTAACAGCTCTACCACGACTATCTCCAACGGGTTTTGAGCCCGCTCTAGCTTGCTGCTTTCTTTGATCGCGAGGTGCTTGCCGTTTTCGTTGCTGGTTTGCCTGCTTGTTCTTTTTAGGTACGGGTTGTGCTTGGTTTTTTGATTGACGAAACAGGCCACTGATAGGAGTAAGTAGAGAACCAAAAAGACCTTTTTTAGGAGGCGGTATACGCTGAGTTGGTACGTTATTGATTGAAGGTTGTTGAATTACTACATCCGAGGTCTGAGCTTTTATATTCACTGCCGGTTCGGGCTCGCTAGTCACCTCAACATTATATGTCTCCGCTTGATGGTTTACACCGGTGATTTCGTAGTGTGGAGTCTCCATTTTTGCATTAGCGATTACCACTAATTTTGTGCCACTTTGTTGTTCAATTTCAGCAACCGTAGCCCGTTTTTCGTTTAGTAAATAGGAGGAAACGACCAGAGGTACAGAAGCTCGCACTTCAAAGCTTTTCTCTTTGTTGGCCTCTTCCTGCAAAATGCGGAGGATAGACAAAGAAAGGGATTCAATATCTCTGATGGTTCCTTGACCACTGCACCTCGGGCAAATAATAGCGCTTGTCTCTCTTAATGAAGGGCGCAGGCGTTGTCGTGACATCTCAAGCAACCCAAACCGAGAAATACGACCAATCTGGACACGTGCGCGGTCGGATTCTAAAGCCTCGCGTACACGAGTCTCAACTTCTCTCTGATTGCGGGTTGAATTCATATCAATAAAATCAATAACTATTAACCCTCCCATATCACGAAGTCGCAACTGCCGTGCTATCTCGTCCGCTGCTTCCAAATTCGTGCTTAGCGCGGTTTCTTCAATATCAGCTCCCCGAGTTGCCCGTGAAGAGTTTATATCGATTGAGACTAGGGCTTCAGTGGGATCAATCACAAGCGATCCGCCAGACGGGAGGTTTACCTCCCGCTCAAAAGCGCTCTCAATTTGGTTTTCAATCTGGAAACGATTAAAAAGCGGTAAATTGTCGGTATACAGCTTTATGCGATTTTCGTACTGTGGCATTACTTGCTTTATAAAGTTAATCGCTTCTTCATACGATTCCTTGGTGTCAAACAGAACCTCACCAATGTCTTTACGCAGGTAGTCGCGTATGGCTCGGATAATGCCATTACTTTCTTGGTAAATTAGAAAAGGCGCGCTCTTCTCAAGAGCTGCATCTTGAACGGCCTGCCAGAGTCCCAGCAAGTAATCAAGATCCCACTGAAGCTCTTCCTGATCCTTGCCCACTCCAGCCGTGCGGACGATTAGTCCCATGCCGTCGGGGATAGCTAGATTTCGCAACGCTTCCCGAATTTCGGAACGATCATCACCTTCAATTCGGCGGGATATACCACCCGCCTTCGGATTGTTGGGCATCAAAACCAGGTAGCGGCCGGCCAAGCTTATGTAGCTGGTAAGGGCAGCGCCTTTGTTACCACGTTCTTCCTTTTCCACCTGCACAACTATTTCAGTACCTTCGGGAATCAGATCCTTGATGGAGTTTTTCTCATCATTCCCTTTGGTTTTATTAGCGAAATACTGGCGAGAGATTTCTTTGAGAGGTAAAAAGCCATGGCGTTCTTCTCCGAAATTTACGAACGCTGCCTCAAGGCTGTGTTCTACTCGGGTAACTTTGCCTCTATAAATATTGGCTTTTTTCTGAATACGAGTGTGGTTCTCGATATCAAGATCGTAGAGTCGTTGCCCGTCAACGAGGGCAACGCGAAGCTCTTCTTCTTGGGTTGCATTTATTAACATTCTCTTCATAACTAGTTCACTTTCTGTTATGCCAGATATGCAAACTCAGGAAGGAATGATTCGAAGGAAACAATTAACTGCCAAGCAACAATGCGACGAGATTTGCAAGCTTATCTCGTGCCTATTGTTTCCTGGCTGCTCACAACCGCGGCAAGGTTTGTAAATTTAACTAATTACAATAAAGCTATATCACTGTCGGATAAACAGTGTATTACCTTTAGTCTGACCTATTTGAGGTCTCTACAACGTATTGCTTTAATTAACTACCGTTACCTTGTTGAGGGTTGTTATGGCCCTAATAGTACAATTTAATCTCAATAATTGTAGGAGATTAATGCCAAGGTTTTCGAATTATAAATTCCTGATTACTATCTAGCTAAATAAACATGCTTTATTAAGCATGATATTAAAATTTCTGTTTTTGTGTTTCGGCTATCTATCTATGCATATTTAAATTACATAAGTTGTAGCCGGCTTTTGACGGACGCACATACGCTAGCTCCTTTGGCTAGCCTTACGATGTTGCTGATCTGCCAGTAAAACCGATATCGGCACTTTGAGAGTGTCCCGCTAGGTTAAACCTTGCGTAATCTGGGCACTTACTCCACTCTTCGTAGCCTGCCTGGCTATTCAAGTCTATTGCCACCTTGAACCTTGCCCATACTCAATGTGGGCTGCAAGGGTAGCGACTATAACAGTTTTTTTCTTGTCACTCAACCTACCAACGTTCATTTCGAGCAAAAAAACTCCATAAAAACAATGGCCTGCGGATATTGAATAGTCAAGTAGGTATTGATTCCCTCGATAATGAAGGTTATGAGATTGCTTGATTCTTAAAATGGGAGAAGGTTAGAATAGCAAGCTACGTGACTTTGCCAGTACACAGACACAAAATAGAGAGTGATTTTTCCGGTTATAGAAAATAATCGGAAAGCTCTAATCTCAAACAGGATTTGACACATAAACATTTAACTATCGGTTGATACNATGTATCGGCTCAAACACTTCTCCNTTTCGGTTGGNAGCTGTTTTCGGGAGAGTCAAAAAGATGACCATATATTNTTACTCTAGAACTTCTGACCTAGAATCTAGTATGGAGACCAATCAGCTGCAAGCGATACTTGGACCAGAATTTCTAGCAGTTCAAACTTATTGTTTGAGCAGGAACTGGGTCATCTCGGAAGCCATAAACGATACAAATTGTAGTTGGAATTTGGAGTTTCATAAGCGCAATAAGGGGAAACGTTTACTGGAGCTTCTGGAGAGCGGTGATATTTTAGTTTGCAGTAAATTAGAACGTATAATCAGTTCAAGCCAGGAAATTGTGGAGCTAATTAGCAAATTTAGAGCCAAAAATGTCCAGCTGCATATTACAGAACTGGGCGGTGATATCACTCGTAGAGCATTTGTTTCAGCTTTCGAGAATGTTGCTCAGCTATTTTCGTCTTTAGAAAAACGTAAATCTGCAGAACGCATAAAAAGTGTTAAGCAACGCCAGCGAAAAAAGGGCCGATATTTGGGTGGTAGTAGGCCATTTGGTTATATGATCCACGAAAATGGTCGCCTCATCGAAAATCCTATGGAGCAACGGGTTCTTGACAAGATTATTGAGCTCAAGAAGCAAGGAAAATCTCTGCGGATAATTTCTCAGGAGGTTTCTACACCAATTATGCCGATCAGTTTCAAAACCGTACAGAGGCTAATACAACGCCACGCGGGCCAGCTCTAAAACCGGATTTAATCGGCAAACACGGTTATCGTTTTGGGTGTATACAAAGCTGCGCAGTCTTTTTAATCAACAAATCGCAAATACCTCTAACCTTACGACGGAATAGTGTAGATTAAGGAGTATGTTTAAACCATTTTCGCTTTTCGTTGGCCTGCGNTACTCGTTAACGCGGAAGAGAAATCGCTTCCTCTCTTTTGTGTCGTTTATATCCATGTTAGGTGTAAGTNTAGGCGTTTTAGTATTGATTGTAGCCTTATCGGTTATTAATGGTTCTATCAGTTCACTTCGTAATGAGGCCTTGAAATCAGTTCCCCATGTCACTGTTACCGGTGAGCGTCTCGAATCCAGTTGGGACGAATATACGGTGAATGCGCGGTTATCAGATCGGGTAATCGCCGCCGCACCTTTNTTGGAGGGTGAGGCAGTATTGCGTTTCCAGGGGCAGGATATTTTTATCCAAGTAAGGGGGGTGGATCCACAGCTGGAAGCTGAGGTTATCAATAACGAAAGACAATTATTCTCTGATTTGCTCACCATATTGCAAGAAACAGATAACGGGATCATTCTCGGAACACAATTGGCGGGGGTTCTTGGCGTATATAGTGGTAACGAAGTGAGCGTTACGGCCCTGAATAGCTTGCTCGGTCGTTCACTTTCAGATGCGCAGGGATTTGAAGTGATCGGGTTTGGTGATTTTGGATTATATGGAAATAAAAATCTTGTGCTAATTGGCCTGGATAAAGCTCAAGCGCTTTTTGCTAAAGATGCGGGTGTGGACCTGCAATTAAGGCTTCGAGTAAGCGATATATTTAATGCGGAGTTGATTGCTAAAGAATTGTTTGGGGAGATGGAGGCGATTGATATTCAACCTTGGAATGAAACACAAGCGAACCTCTTTAACGCGCTTAACATGGAAAAAATATTAACCAGCTTTATGCTGTCGATGATAGTCATAATTGGTGCGGTGAACATTATCTCAACTCTTGTTATGGTGGTTTCCGATAAGGGATCTGATATCGCTATATTGAGAACCATGGGGGCAAGTCGGTTGGCAATCATGACAATATTTGTAGTTCAAGGGCTCATTGTTGGGATAGTGGGTACGGTGGTGGGTGCTACGCTGGGTGTGCTTCTGGCCAATAATATTACCGGGCTTAGCCTATGGCTGGAGCAATTAATCAATTTGGTATTTACCGACGCCAACGTGTATTTGGTTTCTCATTTGCAAACTCAGATTAATATCGGGGAAGTGATCCTTGTCTGCATGGCGGCTTTGTTAATTAGTTTTTTGGCAACACTTTATCCCGCGTTCCGGGCCAGCAAGATTCATCCTGCAGAGGTTCTCCGGTATGAGTAATGCCCGCATAAACAAGCATTTCCTCATCAATACGCTATTCAAGGGTTATTGCTATGAATAGTGCACTCCCAGTTATTAGTTGCAAGCATCTAAAAAAAACTTACTCAGAAGGTGCGCAAGCTGTACAGGTATTGCGGGACGTAAATATGGAAATTACTAGCGCGGATCGGATTGCCATTGTGGGGAGCTCAGGGTCAGGGAAGACTACTTTATTAAACCTGCTGGGCGGGCTTGATCTTCCTACTGGTGGCAGCGTACATATGGCTGGTAAAAATATAGCATTAGTCAGTGAAACAGAGCGTGGCCACCTGCGTAACAAGTACTTGGGTTTTGTGTATCAGTTCCATCACTTGCTGAGTGAATTCACGGCGCTTGAAAACGTATGTATGCCGTTATTGATTGCTGGAGTTGGAATACAAACTGCCAAAGAACGGGCGNAGAATATACTTTTGCGAGTGGCTCTAGGGGANCGGTTGTCACATAAGCCAGCAGAACTTTCTGGTGGTGAACGGCAACGGGTAGCGATAGCGAGGGCTNTGGTAGCAAANCCNCGTTGTGTTTTACTAGACGAACCCACAGGAAATNTGGATCGTCATACGGCGAAAGAAATTCAGCAGTTAATGGCTGAGTTGAATGAAACTCTTTCTATTAGTTTTGTTGTTGTTACCCATGATGAGCGTTTGGCGAACTCCATGGACCGTAAACTGTTATTGAAAGATGGAACACTTCATGAATGACAAACACATTGCCATTCCACGTTTCATAGCTGCTCGGTATGTAAGCGTAAGCAGACGCAANCAAATGGTTTCATTTATGTCCGGGATTTCTATTTTTGGTATTGCGTTTGGTATCGCCATACTAATAACGGTTCTCTCCGTGATGAACGGCTTCGATCGTGANATACGTGACAACGTGCTTGGTATTGTCCCTCATCTCACAATTCATACGGAAGAAAATTTAAGCGCCGAGGACTGGCAAATAGTTGAAAAAGTAGCTAACGAACATCCTATGGTAATCGCTACAGCTCCAGTTGTTGAGGTTATGGGAGTTATTGCTAATNCNGTGNGCAACAAGGGTGTNCTGGTAAATGGAATTGATNTNGANAAAGANGCATCGGTCTCAATTATAGATANNTTCTTCGTGGCAGGNAGTTTAGAAGNTTTGCGCGATTCTCGCTGGGGCTTGATCCTAGGGCAAACACTAGCCAANAGACTTGCNGTTAATGTAGGNGACAGGGTTGATCTTTTTTCACCAACAATTTCAATTAANCCTATCATACCATTGGCAACGTTTCGAAGTTTTGAAATTGTGGGTGTTTTTAAGGTAGGCACTCAGGATTTAGATAACGATTTTGTCATGATAAATATTGACGCAGCAAANGCGTTGTTCCGNCTACGNACATCTTATAACGGATTACGAATACGTATAACTGATGTGCTCGAGGCTAATCGAGTTCAACCGGAGCTNNAGGNGAGTCTTCCAGATGGGGTCGATGTATCGAGTTGGACAACCCAATTTGGAGCTATTTATGACAACATTCAGTTTTCACGAACAATTATTGGATTTATGCTTTGGTTACTTGTGGGTGTTGCGGCATTTAATCTAATTGTGAGCTTGCTNATGATTGTGAGAGATAAACGGGGTGATATTGCCATATTACGCACGATGGGCGCGAGCCAGCAAACTGTTAATAGAATATTCATGTGGCAAGGTTGTCTGATAGGTACGATCGGCATTGTGATAGGNGTGTTGCTAGGTATAATTGGGTCACTGCAAGTCGCCAATTTGGTAGGATTGATTGAACAAATNTTCTCGATACAGTTTTTAAGTGCTGAAGTTTATCCAATCGATTTTTTACCTTCAAAAATAAAAGTCACTGATATTTTGGTNGTATCCGCTGGCGTNTTCATACTGTCATTGTTGGCCACTATNTACCCTGCTAGAAAAGCTGCCGCAGTGGTACCCGCAGAAGCCTTGCGAGCTGACTAAAATTGGCTCCTCCTACCTTCTCATTAGATTTAGTCAATTCGCGAATTACTGATTTCCTAAAACAAAATGTATTCTAGATACTCTGTATTTTTGTTTACAAAGGTTAATATTCCAGATATTTCGGGTAATAAACTAAACTCGATTATGGGTGATACTTCTATTACAGTGGCGATGCCCGATTATGATAGTCTATTGCGCTGATAAATCGGAGGGGATGCGTGGTTGAAATCGTTAGAGCAGGGGGCTGGCTAATGTTGCCAATCATGCTGTGTTCCATTATTGCGATTGCCATCATTATAGAACGGTTCTGGACTCTCAGTACTGCGCGTATAACTCCTAAATTTGTGCTTTCCCAGGTTTGGACTTGGCTCAAGAATAATCAGCTCGATTCGATCAGGCTAAAGGAGCTGCGATTATCGTCACCACTAGGGCAGATACTTGCGGCAGGGTTAGTTAGTTCCAAATATGGCCGAGATACTATGGTTGATAGTATAGAACAGGCTGCGGCACAAGTTGTGCATAGCATGGAGCGATATCTGAGCACATTGGGAACCATTGCCGCGATTACTCCTTTAATAGGTTTGCTAGGTACTGTGGTTGGCATGATAAGAGTATTCAGCGAAATAATGTTACAAGGTACAGGCAATGCAAATGCCTTAGCTGGTGGTATATCTGAAGCGCTTATTACGACAGCTGCTGGCCTTACTGTTGCCATACCTACTTTTATGTTCCATCGTTATTTCACATATAAGGTCGACTCACTGGTGCTTAAGATGGAACAAGAATCAAGCAAACTAGTGGACGCGCTACAGAATGACAGAAGAGTTGAAATGCAAACTTAATCAAAATCGCATTATCGATAAGTATCTGGTCTAAATTGAAATTTAAACGTATGGTCCGAGAAGAGCTATCCATCAATATTACGCCACTAATTGATGTAGTGTTCTTATTGCTTATTTTTTTTATGATAACGACCACCTTTAACCGTGAAAATCGCTTGCAGCTGACGTTACCTAAGACGCAAGTTGAGTTAATGAAGAGTCAGCCAGCTCAAATCGAAATTGTCGTCGCCAAGGATGGGAAATATACCGTTAATGGACGTGGATTACTCGATAGAAGGACTGAAACGCTGAGGCAAGTACTAGAGCTCGAATCTCAAGGCGATCTTAACATCCCAATTCTGCTAATAGCCGATGCAGAAGCAACGCACCAATCGGTTATCACGGTGATGGACGCGGTCGGGCAATCAGGATTTTTTCGTCTTAATATAGCAACGCAGCGACCCGAGGAAATTGAACAACCACTGTTTGATCCCAATTAGTTTCCCATGGCAAATAAAGGAAAATTAGACACCCAATACCGAGGCTGGCAGCTTTATCGGAGACTATTTCGTTATGTGACCCCGCATCAGGTTGCGATATATGGCAGCATCATCGGCTATATTATATTTGCAGCGACCACGCCTGCGACTACTTGGTGGTTAGGTTTTACGGTTGATGCTATAAACGCTGAGAACTATGAAGAACTTCGGATTCTAAGCCCTTTACTTTGTATCGCTATCGTAGTTGTGCGTGGAATTGGTGGCTTTATGGGNTCCTATTCTCTTGCTGCTATTGCTAATCATGTAATCCATAAGCTACGTTGTGAATTAATTGACCATCTGATAACACTACCCGCAGCATATTTCGATAGGCATACTTCCGGTAAATTAGTTTCTAAATTTACCTACGACGTGACTCAGATAACCGGGGCTGCTAGCAATGCCGTCGCCGTTATAATCCGTGAAGGGTTTACAGTCGTGGGGCTTCTGATTTATCTCTTAATTATCGATTGGCGATTGAGCCTAACATTTCTGCTAATCGCCCCGTTTGTCGCCATAATTGTCAATATAGCTTCGCGACGCTTTCGTCGTTATAGCACCCAGATGCAAGATTCAATGGGCGAAGTCACTCAGATTACCAGCGAGTCGATAAAGGGCCATCGCGTCGTTCGCACATTTAATGCAGAAGATTTTATCGGTAACAAACTTCTGCAAGCNAGTGAACGAAATCGCCGCCAGAACATGAAGATGGCTTTAACTCGCAGTGCTAGCACACCATTAGTTCAGTTAATCGTTTCGATGGCGCTAGCATTACTTGTTTGGCTGGCAATGTCCCCAGAATTTTTTTTAGATAAGACCCCCGGAGATTTTGTTGCATTTCTCGGTGCGGCGGGGCTATTGGCGAAACCCATAAGACAATTAACCCAGGTTAATTCGGTAATACAACGTGGCCTTTCAGCGGCTTATAGTATTTTTACTTTGCTAGACGAACATTCTGAACCNAACACAGGCTATCATGAGGTTGACAGAGCAAAAGGGAAAATTGAGTTCATAAATGTGAGTTTCACATACAACGGGTTGCGCCAGGCGCTCAGCAATATCACCTTTGTCGCAGAAGCAGGTAAAACTATTGCCCTGGTTGGAAAGTCTGGCAGTGGCAAGTCCAGTCTTGTGAATTTAATTCCGCGCTTTTACGAGTGTACGCAAGGCGAAATAACACTTGATGGAATTCCGCTCAAACAATATAAGCTGGAAAACTTACGTCGCCATGTATCGCTTGTGACACAGCAGATAGTTTTGTTTAACGGGACCGTAGCTGAAAATATTGCTTATGGAGAAAATGAATTCGATGAAGAAAAAATTCTGACTGCGGCCGCTAATGCCCATGCCATGGAATTCATTAGCCAATTACCTAATGGCTTAGATACTGAAGTAGGTGATGATGCGAGNCTTTTATCCGGAGGNCAGCGTCAACGCATTGCTATTGCCCGAGCCTTACTGAAAAATGCACCAATACTCATATTTGACGANGCTACGTCATCNNTAGATTCTGAATCGGAGCAGCATATACAGGCCGCATTAAAGACCTTAATAAAGGGCCGTACTACTTTTGTAATCGCACACCGATTATCTACTATTGAGAATGCTGATTTAATTCTCGTTCTAGACCAAGGNATAGTTGTTGAATCAGGAATCCATGCTGAGCTAATTGTCAAAAATGGGCATTATTCCAGGTTGCACAAAATTCAATTCACGGAGAATGACACGGTCAATTCCGAATGAATTTTCTTGAAACTGCTTGGTATAGCAAGGCGCGGTGGCTAATTTTATTGTGGCCTTTGTCTCTTTTATTCCAATTAGTTAGCACTTTACGGCGCAAGAAACATAAACTTTATAGTGATTCGTCCAAATTGTCGGTACCTGTGATCGTGGTTGGTAATATTGCAGTTGGTGGTACTGGCAAAACGCCCTTNCTGATTGCTCTAGTGGNNATACTTAAGAGCAAAGGTATAAACCCNGGNATTATNACTCGAGGCTATGGTGGNAGAGCTANTNCTTACCCTTTAGAAGTAACACCACTAACCAGCGTTTCAGAATGTGGAGACGAAGCNATTNTATTGGCAGAAAAGACTGGCTGCCCAGTTACNGTCGNNCCAGACCGAATGGCNGCGCTGGAGGCGCTTGTGTCNGGCAATGCCGTGGACATCGTACTCAGTGATGATGGCATGCANCACTANCGCCTCGTCAGAGATATTGAGATCTGCGTAGTTGANGGGNAACGTTTGTTTGCAAATGGATTNTGTTTACCCGCAGGTCCTTTGCGGGAACCTGTTCAACGCTTAAAAGAGGTNGATTTTATTGTGATTAATGGCAAANCCTCANAGCAGTCACCAATATTNGAATCCGCTATTGAGATGGTTATNGAGCCTAAA
The DNA here is from genome assembly GCA_002694855.1 of Gammaproteobacteria bacterium. GTDB lineage: Bacteria > Pseudomonadota > Gammaproteobacteria > Pseudomonadales > Pseudohongiellaceae > UBA9145. The sequence goes on along the minus strand of NZNL01000024.1, from coordinate 7,068 downwards.
TTCTTAATCAATNTNTTAAATNAAGAAAGGCGACCGTTCATTGGNGCACCCTTCAATATCGGCAGTATTGTACAAGCCGTCTCGGCGATTGGTAATCCGCAGCGCTTTTACGATTTGTTAGATAAACTACCGTATCAAGTAAAGCGATTTAAATTTCCAGATCACCATCTTTACAGCGTAGAAGATTTACTCAGCGCTGGCGTTGATGAATATCAACCGGTCGTTATGACAGAAAAGGATGCGGTAAAATGTAGATCTTTCGCACGAAGTAATTACTGGTATTTATCCACCCAGGTATGTTTACCCCCTACATTCGCTGATGAATTCATTTCCAGAGTAGAGACATTAGTCTAGTGGCAGAGAGGACGGAATAATGTTGGATTTAAAGTTATTGAGTATTCTTGTGTGTCCTATTTGTAAGGGCGCGCTCAGCTACGATAAGGCTGCCAAAGAACTAATTTGTTATGGCGACGCAATTGCATACCCTATCAAGGAAGGTGTGCCGGTTATGCTGCGTAACGAAGCNAGANANTTGGCTCCANAAGAAAGAGAAANATCTTAATGTCGTTTTCGATTGTTATTCCTGCTCGATATGGTTCAAACCGATTGCCAGGTAAACCACTGTTAGATCTCGCTGGAAAGCCTATACTCCAGCATACATATGAGAAGGCAAAAGCAAGTGAGGCCCAGCACGTATATATAGCTACAGATGACCAGCGAATAAGAGAAGTTGCTGAAAATTTTGGGGCTAAAGTTTTTATGACATCAGTTAAACACAAGTCAGGTACTGATAGAATCCAGGAAGTAGCCACTGAATTGCAGCTATCTGAAGACCAGATTCTTGTTAACGTGCAGGCCGATGAGCCTCTGCTACCATCGAGTATTATTAACCAAGTATCACGTAATTTGGAGAATCATCCGGATGTGGGTATAGCAACTCTTTGCGAAGTTGTAACTTCTCAAGATGAGATTGGAGATCCCCATGCGGTAAAAGTAGCTATGAATGCTGAGGGGCACGCTCTTTATTTCAGTCGAGCTACGATTCCTTATCAAGCAAGCGCATCTGCAAGAAATTGCTACAGGCACGTTGGTATATATGCCTACCGGGTATCAGTATTAAACCAATTTGTTCGGTGGCCGGTAGCGGACTTGGAAGTTTCTGAGAAACTGGAACAGCTCCGGGCTCTATATAACGGAATTAAAATCCACGTAGAAGTCTCTGTGGAGCATATACCGATAGGCATAGACACTGAAAAAGATCTTGAAGCTGTGCGCAATTATCTCTCCAAAAAGTAAGGCCAATGAGCTCATGACGGGCAAGTACCAATTTTCACCTTCAATTATACGGGTACTTATGGTGTGTCTGGGTAATATTTGTCGTTCTCCAACTGCACATGGTATTTTAGAAAAACAAATTAATAACAACAACTTAAAAAACTATATTTATGTAGATTCTGCAGGTACCGGTGATTGGCATATTGGTGAATCGCCAGATAAACGAGCTGTTGAAGCTGCCGCGGAGCGTGGCTTTCAAATAGCTAATTACCGAGCTCGCCAAGTCTGCTCATCAGATTTTAAGGACTATGATTATATTCTTGCAATGGATTACGCGAATCTTCGGGATTTGAAGAAGCAATGTCCCGCTGCGTATAAACGGAAGTTACAGTTATTATTGGATTATGGTGGTGGGGGGCATGATACTGTTCCAGACCCTTACTATAGTGGTGATAAAGGCTTCGAGCTAGTATTGGATTTGTTGGAAGAATCGTGTACACGGTTGTTACAGCATATTAAAGAGCGGCATTCTCTAGGTGAATATGGTAGATAGCGTACTATGGAAGTTCAGCAACAGGTCGATTTAGCGCCTTACAACACGTTTGGCGTTTCGGCTAAAGCCGCGCATTTCGCCTATATCACTAGCGCAGAAGACCTCCGCTCTGGGCTTGATTATAGCCAGCAACTCGATTTGCCTATTTTAGTATTAGGAAAAGGCTCTAACCTATTATTTACCAAAGACTTTTCTGGGTTAGTGCTTCAAATGGANTGGCGTGGTATAGACTGGTTTGATGCGCTGGATAGAGTGACAGTTGCTTGCGGAGAAGACTGGCACAATTTTTTAATACAATGCATGAACAAAGGACTTCATGGGATTGAAAATCTGGCATTAATTCCTGGAAGTGTTGGAGCAGCACCAATACAGAATATTGGTGCATACGGCGTAGAATTGTCCGATGTTGTTTACGAAGTGAGTGCCATGGACATTCGGACCGGTGAAATTATCAAATTTGACTATGAGGACTGTAAATTTTCCTATCGAAATAGCTTTTTCAAACATAAAGAAGGTAAAAATTTTATCGTAACTTCAGTGACACTGCAGCTTTCAAGTGCATGGCAGCCAAATATTGCTTACCCGTCACTTAAAAAGGCGCTTACTTCAACCGAGCCCAGTCCTCTTCAGGTTTTTGATGCTGTTTGCAAAATTAGGGGTAGCAAATTGCCCGATCCTGGTAAGCTAGGAAATGCTGGAAGTTTTTTCAAGAACCCAGTTATTTCACGCGAAAAATTAACTAGCCTTCAGTTGGACTTCCCCAAAATCCCTGTATTTGATAGCGAAATAAACGAATTTGTGAAAGTGCCCGCTGCATGGTTATTGGAAAAGGCTGGTTGGAAAGGAAAAACTCGTGGCAAAGCAGCCGTCTCGACCAACCATGCCTTGGTGCTGGTTAACTTGGGAGGTGCAAGTGGTCAGGATATACAACTTCTGGCTCTGGAGATAAGTAGTTCAGTGCTGGAGCAATTTGGTATTGCGCTCGAGCCTGAAGTTCAGCTGATCTAGTAAATTCTTACAAACCTTGTTTGTTGAGGCGTTAATCTGTATCGGATACTCTCCATAAGTTTGAATCTTTACCCATTAGAGAACTGTANTTTGTCGGATCATGGCCNAGTTAGATACTGAGATCTTTAACCCTAAGCCTTATCTGGCCACCCTAACAAGTAGGCCTGGTGTTTATCAAATGTACGATAGTCTGGGCAAAGTGCTTTATATCGGAAAGGCACGAAATTTAAAAAAGAGAGTGGGGAGTTATTTTAGGGCCTCAGGACTTACAACAAAAACCTTGGCGATGGTTGGGAAAATNGCTGATATTCAAGTCACAATTACCAGCAGTGAAACGGAAGCGCTTTTACTTGAACAAAGTCTTATCAAGACCCATCGTCCTTTTTATAATATTCAACTAAGAGATGATAAGTCATATCCTTATATTCTTTTGACTCAGGATAATGANTATCCTCGCCTATGCTTTTTTCGAGGCAGCCGGAANAGTAACGGTCGTTTTTTTGGACCCTATCCTAGTACTCGTGCTACACGCGAATCGCTACAGATATTGCAAAAGGTGTTTCGAGTTAGGCAATGTGAGGATAGTTATTTCAAAAACCGTTCTAGNCCTTGCTTGCAATATCAAATTGGTCGCTGTACTGCTCCGTGCGTTGGGTTNATCTCCAAAGAAGAGTACGCCCGAGATGTTCATTATTCGGCACTTTTCTTGACGGGTAAGAGTGATCTTCTGGTTAAAGAACTCACTATCACGATGGAAGAGGCAGCTGCCAACGAAAACTTCGAAAAAGCAGCGCTGATTCGAAATCGTATTATAGATTTACGTCATACCCAGGAAAAACAATATGTAGCTAACTGGGGCCATGATGCAGATGTCATTGCGGGGGAGATTAAACAAGCCTCCGCCTGTGTTCATGTAATTTATGTTCGCTCTGGCCGAGTTGTAGGAAGTAAGAGTTTTTACCCCCGCTATAGGCTGGCTAACTCCCAACAGGACCTCGTGGAAGCTTTTATTGCACAAGCTTATCTTCGAGAAGATAAGTCCTCCTCGATACCTAAGGAGATTATTATTCCAGCCCCATTGGATGAAGCTGAGGAACTTCAAACAGCCCTAACCTATGTTTCTGGCCGAAAAGTCAAATTATCAATGCGCGTCAGGGGNCACCGCGCAAAATGGATACAATTGGCTACCACCAATGCCAAGGAGNCTCTAGAGGCGCACATTGCCAATAAGCAAAATACACACAAACGATTCATATTGTTACAGGATGCGCTCAGGTTAGATTCACAGCTTTCCAGGATAGAATGTTTTGATATTAGCCACACGGCTGGAGAGGTAACAGTTGCTTCTTGCGTGGTATTCGATGAAAACGGCCCAGTTAAGAATGATTATCGCCGTTTTAATATTCGAGATGTGAAATCTGGTGACGACTATGCAGCGATGGAACAAGCGCTTGATCGACGTTTTACACGTTTGAGCAAAGGCGAAGGCAAGCTTCCTGATGTTTTGCTCCTAGATGGAGGAAAAGGNCANCTCAGTCGAGCGAAGAAAATAATGCAGAAATTCCAGTTACCGGAAATCCATCTATTNGCTATTGCCAAGGGAATTAGCCGCCGCNCAGGCCAAGAAACAGTGTTCTTTTCCAAGTCTATAGGATACGACGAATTAGCTTTTCCCNCCGAATCACCAGCGTTGCATCTACTCCAACAGATAAGAGACGAAGCTCACCGATTTGCGATTGCAGGGCATCGGCANCGTCGTGGTAAGAAGCGCAAGCAATCAGTACTGGAACAAATACCAGGGCTTGGCCCAAAGCGCAGGNGGGAACTCATTAAGCATTTCGGCGGGCAACAAGAAATCAAGAAGGCTAGTGAAACGGAAATAGCCAAGGTGATTGGTATAAGTAGGAAATTGGCCGAAAATATATATGCGTATCTTCATAATTAATAGGATATTNTCGTTGTCTGTTATGGGCTTTATAAACTTTTTATATGAAATNCTTTGTGCTTTAAACTCTAACTAATGAATTGGGCTAATCAAGTTACTTATATTCGCTTGCTGCTTATTCCATTGGTAATGGCTTGTTTCTATTCCGGGCTTCCCAATGCTAATTTATTGACAGCATTGTTATTTACCGTCGCTAGTCTTAGCGACTGGGTGGATGGTTATCTGGCGCGCAGATTGAACCAAGCTTCCGATTTTGGTGCATTCTTAGATCCCGTTGCCGATAAGCTTTTAGTAACGATNGTGNTGATTATGTTGGTANCGGTTTATAGTAGTTTGCTGTTGGCNNCTGTAGTGATTNTTACCCGGGAATTNGCTATATCGGCGTTAAGAGAATGGATGGCGGTCAAAGGTCAGAGCGATCTTGTATCAGTAGCCTTTTCAGGTAAGCTGAAAACNACCACACAAATGCTTGCCATTATTGTGCTGTTATTAGCTGCGCCNAACTATCCTGATTGGATCTGGCAACTCGGCTTTGTATTGATTCATTTAGCCGCAATTCTGAGTGTTTATTCGATGTTTCAGTACTTTAGGCGCGCTTGGCCAAAACTGCGNAACGGTCTTTAAACCAGAGTGTTGCCTGNNTTTGCTGGCTTGACTCCCCGCGCTTAAGCATTAGAATAGGGCGCCTCGATTTTGATGGGTAGGTTATTGATATAGCGAGTCTGCATGACGATCGGTAAGTTACTAGCTTGCGATGCGGGAATAGCTCAGTTGGTAGAGCATGTGCTTGCCAAGCACAAGGTCGCCGGTTCGACCCCGGTTTCCCGCTCCAATTCTTATAGGCTACTGAAGAGCAGCTTTTCTCAGTAATAAATTTGAAGGTAACTCTCTGCTGGTGTTCGACTGTTCCCTGTCTGAATCACTTAATTGTTGTTCTTCTGGAATTCTAACTAGGCATCATAGTAAATATAAAGACATTGCCAAGAAATTTAAAGATTGGTTTATATGTCATATTGCAAATTATTTTGAGGCCTGGTACCGCAAGAAGCAGTAATTTTATCCATTACATGCTCATTGACCGTGGTTTTGATATAGTTCGGCCTCGCTGAATATAAAAATATGGCTGGGTGGCAGAGTGGTCATGCAGCGGACTGCAACTCCGTGTACGCCGGTTCGATTCCGACCCCAGCCTCCATTCTTCGAACATATTTTGATCAGCCCAGATGGTGAAATTGGTAGACACAAGGGACTTAAAATCCCTCGATCATTGCGATCGTGCCGGTTCGATTCCGGCTCTGGGCACCAACTCCTAGTAACATCACACCCCTCCTATTGTTTAAGAATTCGAGTACTGCTAGTCAAGCAAAGTGCCAGCCGGCCAGGCGGGGCCAGATTGCATTTGTTCAAGTGATCGTAAGCCTCGATAGACGAATTTCTGCACGCGTTTACCCTCATAGGTTTCGGTTGTGTAAAAGTTTCCCTGCGTATCGGTGACAATGCTATGAGTGCCGTAGAACAAGCCGGGTTGCCGACCACCTTCACCAATGACATACATGACTTCCAATGTGTCACGGTGCACAACGTGGACTTTCATATTGGATCCGTCAGCTACGTAAATAAATTCTTGATCATCGTCCTGGGAAAAAGCAATGTCCCAAGTGGCACCGGCACCGACAGTCATAGGGGCGACTTGTGCTTCTTTGATATAGGTACCATCCGGTCGAAACACCTGGATCCTGTCCGCACCCCTGTCACATACGTATAAAAGCCCGTCTTTCGATGGTTCGGCGCAATGAACAGGGCCAACGAATTGCTGCGGCAACGGTTCACCAGGAGTGTACGTGATACGGTCATCTGAGGGTCGATTACCGTAAGCCCCCCAGTAACGTTTGAAAGCACCCGTGGCAACATCCACAACAGCCACCCGTTTGTTGCCGTAGCCATCGGCAAAATAGGCCTCGTTTGCGTCCGGGTCTATTGCTATTTCGGCGACGCGGCTAAAATGAGTTGTGCTGTTACTGTCAATAGGCTCTCCGGGCAAACCGATTTCACGTACAAACTGGCCGTCGCGGGTAAATACCAGGACATGGGAATCACCACCGCCATTGCCACCTATCCAGACGTTGCCATTGGGTGCGATTTCAATGCCATGGTTTGAGGCAGGCCAGGTATAGCCCTGTCCAGGGCCGCCCCATGCATTAACAAGCGAACCATCGACATCGAATTCCAGAATCGGCGGGGCTGCTGTACAGCAATCTGCTATTCCATTGTCGATACCTATTTCCTG
>NZNL01000023.1 GCA_002694855.1 Gammaproteobacteria bacterium | reverse complement strand
TTTTCCCCCTGTGGGAGCTGGGGGAGAGATTGCCCATCATGAAAACCTATTGTTCCTTCATGCAACGGTATCGGCAGTCTAATCATGCGTGTATCACTCAACATTATACTCAATTTCCCTTGTTTCGATGTAAGCGTTTCCGCCAGAATGTGTGCTCTGTGATCCGAGAAGTGCTCTTCACTAATAAGCGCACAAGTACCAAGAACTAAAATCACTCTTAGTGGATTTGCCTCGCCTTTAGGCTTCTGCTTACCAAACACCATCCCATTCAGCCACGGAGCAATTTCCAAAAATTCACCTTCTCCTCGAATGGCTAGCTTCAAATCAACCATAGGAACAAGCGCAACATCAAATTGATGGCTCAACAGTAGTTTCAAGGCGTCTAGGGTTGTTGGGGCTCGAACCGCAAGAGTCTCACTTTTTGGAAGCACTTCCCCAAGAACATTCGCAATCTCCGTACCGATTGGATAAGATTGAGGATCAGAGGCCGTGGTAACGAGGAATAGTCGATCTTTCCTCCATTTGTACCAAAGACCATACGGACTGTGGGCAAAAAGTGGGCTGACCGAAATTATGGTAATCAAAAAGAAAATGTTGACCCGCATAAGAATTTTCACCGAGGAAGGTCCTTCCTTCGTCACCCTCTTTACAAAGACTCTATTCAAACACTTCCAAAGGCAAAACAGCCAAGACACCAAAGTTGGGTACGTCAACCAACTGGCTGATCCTGAGATCGACAGCGGCGCTGCAAAGGATGTATGCCTGTTCCCGAGTTAGGCCTTTTTCTCTCACCAGATATTCAATCATTTGCAGCAGTGCGTCCCGGGCTGCAAGAGTTAAATCTTCTGACAGATTCTCAAGGTCACCAATACGTTCACCATCAAGGTAGGCCTGTTGCGGAGTCACTTTATCCTTCTGCTTAATAGGATAGCCTACTGTTCCGTAGAATGAGCCTGGCGCTATCTTCTTTAATTGATTGTCGTGACCTTCAACATGTGGTTGGGTGATGTCCTTTCCTTTCCCTTTCAGTACCTCTACTTCAACTTTAACGATAGCGCTCATTTCAATGGCGGTCCCTGACACCTCGCCATCACCTTGAGCATAATGTATATCTCCCATAGAAAGCAGTGCTCCTTCTACGAACACCGGGAGGTAAAGGGTTGTCCCAACCTGCATCTGTTTTACATCCATGTTTCCACCGTTTTCTCTCGGTGGTACGGTCCTCAAACACCGGTCAGCGTGTTGACCCCCCGGGCCACAGATATCAGATGGTTGCGCGTCCATTGGTTCCGGTGGTAGGACAAATCCTCCAGCTGCAGCTAAGGCTGTTTCTCGTTGATACATTTTCTCTACTTCTTCTGGCCCAGGTGCAACACCAACAGTCCCCATAAATCCGGCAAAAGGAACCTTTATCCCTGGCATGTCTACCGAGGTGGCTGCGCTCCTGTCTAGGTTCCAGCGTACAATGTGTGGCTCTGGATAGAGGTCTCTTAAGAAACCAAAGCCAGGAACAATCACCGTGTAACCGAAGGGGTTAGGCTCAATATCAATAAGCGTCACCGCCAAAACGTCGCCTCGCTCAGCTCCGTTGATATAGACGGGGCCCGTTAATGGATGTACCACGTTCAGATTTGCTCCCGCTACATCGGCCGGTGTCGATTCCTCAGTGAACGGGCTGTCCAAAGCATCCCTAGTTTCATAAACAAGCACATCACCGGGATCTGCATGAGAAACGGGTGGAATTGCCCAGTGCCATCGATTATGACAATTCGGATCATCAACGCAGTGATTGCCCACCGCCGAAATTTTTATCGTTCTCCCTCCAGCCATCTGCTGCTTTGAACAACCAATCAGAAATAGAGCGATAAAAATCGCGTACAGTAGTCTTGTCATCCTGTTCATTATATTCCCCTTCAATAAAGTTTTAGCTTCCTAATATTAAATAATAACTACAGTCTTAGTTACAATCAAGGATTTCTAGCTAGTAGTCCCAAATACTTTCTTGAGAAACACACAAATATCCCCTATTTCATCATGCGAAATCTCATGGGCTATGGGATACTCCTGCCATGTGAGGCTAAATCCTAACTCCTTTAATGTATGAAGGGTTTCTTTTGATTGCTTTAGAGGTAATATAGGATCATATAATCCATGTGCTGCAAAAATTGGTGTCTCCGTAGGCAAGTCTTCTCGGCCTTTCATATTCTCCCCATCCATAAGAAAACCACTTAGGGCCACCACGGCGCCAATCGGAGTTTTCATGTGGAGCATCACATCCAAACACATCCCAGCACCTTGAGAAAAACCCACAAGAACAATCTCTTTTGAGGTAAACCCTTTTTCTTGAACATCGTTTACAAGAGAGATTAGCGTCTCCCTGCTTTTGATCCTTTCCCGCTTAGAGTTTTCATTCATCGGGAATGAAAACCACCCTTTCCCTGTGCCCCCTGTGCCTGATACATCAAAGGGGGCGTTAGGAAAAAAACAGTGGGTGCTCGGCTGTTTTAGACTCTGTGCTAAAGGAATAAGATCATGCTGATTTGCTCCCCAACCATGCAAAACAATCAATGCCCTGTTTGCCTTCCCCTCCGCTGAAGGAAGTTCAATTACAGGCAACAACTTTATACTGGTGTTGATAGATCTCTCGCTTTTCATCGACCATTACCTTTTTAAACAATGAGAGATTTAATTCTTTGTTTAGATCAGAGAAGAGGGGCACTGCATCGGATTGAAAAACGATGGGGTGAAACGTTAGATAAAGATGTGTTAGGAACGGTGCGAACCTAGTGTATGTCTTAGCCCCTCCGATAATGAAACATTGATCCGTAAACACCTCTGAAAGAACCATTTCTGGTTTCATTGCTCTGTGCATTACTACAATTGATCGGCCGTCAAGTTCTGTGGCCAATGTTTTTTCAGTGGCCGACCCCATCACCACGGTTTGTCCCATTGTCTGTTTTCTGAACAAAGGAAGGTCGGCTGACCATTCCACTGTTTCACTAGAATGCCGGGCAATCATCCCATTCGCGGTGACAGCTGCCGTTAGGATTACATCCATGTTTTTAGTGGGTGTTTTTAACTGTTCCAGCAACAACGGTAATTCGGTTGTCTGGATTGCAGTAAGAGCGAATCGCGGCGTTTACTTGATCTAGAGTTAGGGCATTTATAATATCAGGGTACTCATCCATAAAGGATAGCTCTTTACCCCTTTCCACCGTCGTAAGAATTCTTGTTGCAAGCCCAGCGGTCGTATCAAGCCCAACTTTGTACATGCCAGCAATGGTCGATTGTTTTGCAGTAAGTTCATCCAAAGTCACCCCCTTCTCATACCACAAACAAAGTTCCCGGCTGATGGATTCTTTAGCAGTTTCCAAAACATCCGGACCAAATGTTCCCCAAATATACCAGTAGCCATCATTGCCCTCTTCCCCGCCTCCTGTTGTAGATTGAATTCCATATGTGAGGCCTTCCTGATCCCGAACAGTTGCCATAAGCCGCGCTGAAAAATTACCCCCCAAAATGAAGTGGCTCATCATAACAGAATAATAGTCTTTGTGATCTCGGTGGATACCGATTCCATGCCCAGTAACAAGATCAGCGCTGGTTTTGTCTGGAACATGAACTGTTTCCAATGAAGCTCTCTCTACTGTTTTTGCTACCAAATCAACCTTTTGTTCAATTGTGAAGGATGTTTGCTTCCAGCCACGGAATCGTCGATGGATTTCATGTTCTATAGTACTATGATCCACCTCTCCGACAAAACTGACCTTCATAGAACCCAATCCATAATAATCTTTGTGGAAAGACATTAATTCTTCAGTTGTAACTTTTTCAATCGCTACAATTTGATCATCCAGGCTGGGAATAGAATTGGGGTGGCCCTCTGGATATAGCTGGCGAAGAAATNCTTCAACAGCACGGGTGCGAGTATCTTCTTTCTGTTTCTTCAACTCTGCCCGTCTCCTTTGAATGAGTGATTTTAGATCNTCTTGGTGNTATGCCGGCCCAGCCAACTGNTCAGCCAACAATTCAATCACAAGTGGAATATCATTTTTCAGGCATCTTCCTGAAAAGTGAACACGGTATCGACCCGTTGTAAAACCCAGGCTTGCCCCAACAGATTCCAAGGCTTCGCCTATTTCAAATTTGTCCCTCTTTTTTGTCCCGAGATCCAGCATCGCCCCCGCCATTTCAGGAATAAGCACGTTATCCTTGGCAAAGACGCTACCACCCAAAAAGCTTCCCCGATATGTTATAACATCTTTTATCTCTGTCTGTAATGAATATATATCTAGGCCGTCTAGTGGTGAGGAGTGTGTTACCCGTGGTGCCAGAGCTGTATTAGAATCAACCATTTTGATCGCTTGGTTTCGGGATAAAAAACCCGGTTGTGCTTTGGTCTTCTTTCAAATATGTATTAGCAACACGCCGAATATCGTCTATCGAAACGTTTTTGACTTTTTTCAAAAACGTTGTGTAATAAGTCCAATCACCCAAAGCAATTGCTTCATTCAGGTTGCTTGCAACGGAGTATGTGCCATCCCTTGTGAACGCTGTTTGAGCGTTAATCTGGGACTTAGCTCGCTGGAGCTCCTCTACGTCAACTCCGTCGCTAATGATTTTTGCATACTCATCCAAAATTTCTTTCTCTACGTCTTCGCAGGAGTCGTCTCCTGCAATAAAGAGATATGTTATAAAAAGACCATTGTCATGAAGAGGGTAGGACCATACGTTCACATCTGCTGCGAGGCCTGTATCGATAAACCTTTTATAAAATCTGCTTGTTTTCCCGTATCCAAGAATCCGGCCCAAAATTTGAAGTGCATAGATATCTTTGTTTGTCCCTTCCGGTATTTTGTGCGCGATTCCAATAATAGGCATCTCACCAGCCCGCTTTACGGTAATTCTTCTTGGTCCCTCTTGGATCGGTTCTGTTGTATACATCTCAGGGATTGTGTGGGGGGATCTTGAGATGGAGCCAAACTTTTGATCCAGCAAGACAAGGGTCTTGGCTTTATCAAAATCTCCAATAACCGTAACGGTTGCGTTGTTGGGCCAGTAAAAAGTATCATAAAATTCTTTAAGTCGCTCTGTTGGGACGTTCTCGATATCGGATCGCCATCCGATAGTTGAATGATGATATGGGTGCGCCTGATATGCTGTTGCCCAGATGTTTTTATCCAGTGCTTCCCACGGGTCGTTTTCTCCTCTTTCAAATTCATTTCTTACAACTGTCATCTCTGATTTTCGGTCATCATCCCTTATAAAAGCCGAGCGCATTCGGTCTGCTTCTATTTTAACTGCTTGAGGTAAATGCTCTTTCGGTAACAGTTCGAAATAGTTTGTCCGGTCGAACCACGTAGTCGCGTTGATCGTTGCGCCCACATCTTGAAGCACATTCCATATGGCTGTTCCCTCCTCCTTATTAAACTGCTCCGATCCTTTGAACATAAGGTGTTCAAGTAGGTGGGTTGATCCAGTATGGCCGATTGCCTCGTTTCTTGAGCCCACTCGATATGTAACCATAAAAGTGATGACCGGTGCGTTATGGTTTTCAAGAAAAAGTACAGTTAAACCATTTTTCTTGTGCTGGTATTCAGTGATTCCTCCGGATTCTTTAATCTGATTAAACATTTTATTCATGGGAAACTTTCTTGTTTAAGGAATAAAAAGTAAAGTCTATTTTATAATGCTTGCAAGAGCCTTAAAGGTGTCACCACTGGCTATCTGCTGTAACTCGAATAAAGCCATTTCCACAGATGTCATGTTGGCGCCCAGAGCATCCATCTTTTTAAGCCCCAGGTTGTGATTCACCTTGTGGCGTGACATGACCGCATCAGTTACAACGTGCACATCATAATTTTTAATCAACAAATCCTGAACGGTTTGGTAAATACATACATGCGTTTCTATACCACAGACCAAAGTCTGGTTTTTGTTATAAGATTTTATCTTTTTTGACACAACATCATTTCCTAGGCAACTAAAGGTTCTCTTCTCCAATAATTCAGCACCATTCAAAGCTGTTGCAACTTCACCCAGGGTCGGGCCCAGCCCGGTTGGATACTGCTCGGTCCAAACAACTGGTATGTTGAGAATTTTAGAACCTTCAATAAGCCGGCAGATGTTTTGTTTTGTTTTTTCTTGTTCATGCATTGCGGAAAAGATCTTTTCCTGCACATCAATAACTAAAAGTAGGGTTTCTTCAGCTATTAATTTCATGCTTTATAAACCAATCGCCTTCGCTACTTCATCTGCGTGACCTTTTGGGGAAACCTTTGGAAAGGTGTGGGTAACAACATTGTTTTTATCCAAAACGATGGTTCGCCGAATGATTCCTTCATATTCGCGCCCGTACATTTTCTTGGCGCCCCAGACACCCAGCTTTTTTAGTATAAGATGGTTTTCATCGCTTAAAAGTGGATAGGTGAGCCCACATTTATCCGCAAATTTTTTCAAAGCTTTAGGCGGGTCTGCTGACAGTCCATAAATGTCGGTGTTACCTTTTTCAAACCTTTTTACTCTAGACTGAAACTCAGTCGCTTCAATTGTTCATCCTGGTGTACTGGCTTTAGGATAACAGAAAATTACTTTTCTTCTAGATGTGTTTAAGCTGTTTTGGTTGCCCTCATGGTCTTGCAAAATTATTTCGCCCAATGGTTCACCAATATCAATCATGGCCGCTCCCCATTGTATTTTCTCATAACACCAACGACTACTCCCTGTACCCTTATTCTTTCCGCTTCATAAAACATTGAATCTAGGCTCCTGTTTGCTGGCTTTAATTCAATTTCACCATTTTTTCGATAAATCTTTTTGATCGTTACCTCTTGGTTGTCTATTAAGGCAACAACAGTCTGACCGTTTTGCACATCTACCTTTTCCTGCACAACAATAAGGTCTCCATCTTGAATCTGTTCCTCTATCATGGAATCTCCTGATACTTTAAGGACATAGTGTTTACCGCGGCGTAGAAAAGATGCTGGAACGTCTATGGCTTCTGGATTTATTATTGCTTCGATCGGTTTCCCGGCGGCCACCGTACCTAGCACTTCAAGGGCGTTATAATTTGAATCATCAGGATGGAGTTCAATTGACCGAGTTCTATTCCACTCGTGGCGAATTGCTCTCTTTTCTTTTAGCGCCCGGATATGTTTATAAACAGTACCTTTCGATGTAAACCCGAAACTTGCGGCGATCTCATCAAAGGTTGGTGCGTAGCCGTGCCTAGAGATATATCCCCTTAAGTAGTCAAGAATCTCTTTCTGTCGCT
>NZNL01000022.1 GCA_002694855.1 Gammaproteobacteria bacterium | reverse complement strand
GGCAGATCAAAAGACGCTGAAGCAAGCTACAGAAAAGCGATAGCGCTGAAGCCAGACTATGCAGATGCCCATAGCAACTTGGGTATCACACTGCGAGAACTTGGCAGATCAAAAGACGCTGAAGCAAGCTACAGAAAAGCGATAGCGCTGAAGCCAGACTATGCAGATGCCCATAGCAACTTGGGTGTCACTCTGCAAGAACTCGGCAAATTAGAAGCCGCTCTAGTTCAGTACAAGAAGAGTTTCGAATTAGTTCGGGGTAAAAATCCAGTCGATCCGCAGCATCAAAGCTTCCGGCTAATCAGCAAAGCTAAAATGAAACATGATATTGAACAGTTCGAGTATTTAGCTGCTTCAGGTTATGAGAGTGAAAAGTTTCAGGCTCTTGTTAACGTTTATAAGGCTGTCTCATCAGAAATAAATTGGCCGACAAACGATGGCGAAATCATTCCATTAACCGATAAGTATCAGAAACTTTTAAAAGATACCTATAATCGTTCAATTCATGTACTTGAAGCGCCTGAATTACCTGGCCCTACTTTAAGCAATACCCTCGATATAGAAAAAATTACAGAAAATTATTTTAAGCATGACTTTGACTTGACTTATTTTGATAATTTTCTGACCCCTCTTGCCCTTGATTCTATCCGTCATTTCCTACTTGGTAGCACCATATGGTTCGATTTCTTCCATAAGGGAGGGTATATAGGTGCTTATCTGAGAGATGGTCTGGCCTGTCCTTTATTTTTCCAAATCGCAGAAGAAATGCGAACAACTTTCCCCAAAATCTTTAAAAATCATCCATTAAAACAATTATGGGCCTATAAGTATGATAGTCGCGCCTACAAGAATGATAGTCCCTTGACGGGGATAAACGCGCATGCAGATTATGCTGCTGTAAATGTAAATTTCTGGGTCACCCCCAAAGCAGCAAACTTAAATTNTTNATCCGGAGGACTAGTCGTTTACAACACGGTGGCACCATTGGAGTGGGATTCCAAGACATTTAACAATGATACAGAGAAAATTTTGGAACACCTTGAAGATAACAACAATGAAAAATCGGTTATACCTTACAATGAAAATAGAATTGTTATATTCAATTCCAACTTAATTCATGAAACAGATAAATTTGAATTTAAAGAGGGTTATGAAAACCGACGGATAAACGTCACAATGTTGTTTGGCGAGAGAGGAACTTAAAGTATTACTTCGTTTTTATATGACATCAGCGTTTGTTGTGCATGACTAGCTAACGTGGATGCTCCAAAAGCGCAGCTTGAATAACCTGTAGTAAACTAGCTTTATGTTCATAGATTTAAATTCAGTAATTATATAGCTTGTTTATTTGCGCAATCCATTCTTTGCAATAAGTTGCCCATGATTAAAANCCGTGGATAGCAGCTCTCAGGCCAAAATGTTGTTCACTACCTCTCCATGCACATCTGTAAGCCGGAAGTCCCTACCCTGGTAATGATAAGTCAATTTGGTGTGATCAATACCCAGTAAGTGCATTATGGTAGCGTGGAGGTCATACACATGTACCGGGTCCTTAACGATATTATAGGAGAATTCATCAGTTTCGCCGTNAGTGATACCCGGTTTAACACCGCCTCCGGCCATCCACATGGTAAAGCATCGGGGATGGTGGTCACGCCCATAGACCTCTTCAGTAAATTTACCTTGGCAATAAGCGCTCCTACCGAACTCACCACCCCATACCACCAAAGTATCGTCGAGCAAACCTCGTTCCTTCAGATCTTTTATCAATGCNGCCTGGGCCTGATCAACATCTCGCGCCTGATTACGAATGCCNCCCGGTAGCCTTGTGTGCTGATCCCAGCCTCGATGAAATAATTGAATAAACCGAACATCTCGTTCGGCTAGGCGTCTAGCCAATAGNCAATTGCGAGCAAAAGACCCAGGTTTTCTCGCNTCTGGCCCGTAGCGCTCAAAAGTGCTCTCCGATTCATCAGATAAATCATTGAGTTCCGGCACCGAGGTTTGCATACGATATGCCATTTCGTATTGGGTNGTCCGAGTGCTTGTTTCNGGATCGCCAAACTCGTCGCGGGTGAGTTGNTTAAGCTGGGCCAGATCATCAAGNAAGCGACGCCGNGTTGTGCTCCCAACACCNGGCGGATTCGAAAGATACAGGACCGGNTCACCACTGGCTAAAAATTTAACGCCTTGGTNCTTGGTTGGCAGAAAGCCACTACCCCAGAGGCGATCATAGAGTGGCTGACCACCGTTCCCGGTGCCTATTGATACCATGGCGACAAAAGTCGGTAGATCTTGGTTCATACTGCCCAAACCATAATCTAACCATGCTCCTATGCTCGGTCTTCCAGCAAGCTGAGCTCCGGTCTGGAAAAATGTAATACCAGGATCGTGGTTAATTGCCTCAGTATGCATGGTCTTAATGAAACACAGATCATCGACGATCTCGGCGGTATGAGGCATTAACTCGCTGACCCACGCTCCGGAATCTCCGTGCNGGGAGAAGCCNTAGACGGANGGNACTAGNGGAAAACTNTCTTGTCCCGATGTCATNGTGGTAACCCGCTGATTTCCACGGACCGACGGCGGAAGATCTTGCCCTACCATGTNGNCNAGNGTCGGCTTGTAATCGAATAGTTCGTGTTGAGACGGTCCACCGGATTGGAAAAGGTAAATGACACGTTTTGCCTTGGGTGCGAAATGAGGAAGACTTGGTAACCCACCAAATANTTTTGGNTTCTGAGCATAGAGATCCTGGCTCAGCANTGNGTTCAAGGCGGTGGCCCCCAGACTAGTACTGGCCAGGCTGAGAAAATTGCGCCGACTTAAAAATTGTTTGCGATCATCGATAGGATTCATGACTTTAGTCCTTCGTTATCGTTACGTCTAAATTGAGAATCAAGCTAGCAACCATCTGATAAGCGGCTAACTCGGCGATATCCAAGGTTTCGTCTCTTAGTGATTCTCCGGTGCTGACCAGCTGCAATGCCGCAGCTCTATCGNACCGGTATCTTTCCAAGTGCCCATCAAATGAATTCATCAGAATAGAGCTTACCTCACTATCGGGTTTGCGGGCCGTAGCTAGACGGTACATGTACGCTAGATTCTCTCCGGCTTCTTTATTCTGTTTCATTGCTCGTTCTGCCAAAGCTCGTGACGCTTCGGTATAAGTAACATCGTTCATCAGGTTCAATGCCTGCAGCGGCGTGTTCGTCCTGGTTGACATCACGATATGAGTCTCCCGCGTTGAAGAATCAAACATCACCATGGACGGCGCAGGTCTTGTTCGTTTCCAGAAAGTGTACAAGCTTCTTCTATACAGGTCCTCGCCAGTTGACAACCGATACTCCTGCCCCCTTTCCACTATGTCATCCCAGAAACCTTCGGGCTGATACGGGCCCACGGACGGCCCGCCGATCTTCTCAGTCAATANTTGAGAAATTGAGAGCGCTTGATCCCGGATCATTTGTGCCGGCAGTCGAACGCGCGCAGCGCGCGCGAGTAANCGATTTTCAGGGTCTAATTTTAGTAATTCCGGATCCACNGCCGAAGACTGTCGGTAGGTTGCGCTTGTGACTATCAAGCGCAGCATGCTCTTTGTATCCCAGCCAGAATCTACAAANGTGGTTGCCAACCAGTCCAGTAACTCNGGATGGCTGGGGAACTCACCTTGGGATCCAAAATTGTCGGCCGTCTTGACCAAACCGGTCCCAAAATACATCTGCCAGAACCTATTAACAGTAACCCGTGAGGTCAAGGGATTAGCCGGATCTATAATCCATCGGGCAAAGGCAAGACGGTTTTTCTCTTCCCTATCGCGCAGTGGCGGCAGCATTGCCGGCACATCCGGGAATACTTCCTCTGCGGGATTATCATAGGCACCCCGATTCAGACGGTAAGTCTTTTTTCGTGGAGTCATTTCTTCCATTACCATTACGGTTGGAAAACCTTCCCATAAGTCCTCTCGCTCTCGCTCCAGCTCCGTAACTCGTTTATGAGCTCCACGAATCTCCGAGGGTGCATACTGATTTAGAAAGCTGAGTCGTAGCTTGTCTGCCTGAGCATTGGTTCTTTGTTCAGGAGGTACACGTGCTATATCGCTCACAGTTTCAGCTGTTGCGACTACCGCAGCCTGTTCTGGTGTTAGCACCTTCCCGTAAATACGCACTTCATCAATATGCCCCTGGAAATTGAGTTTTGAAGAGCCACTGGCACCAATGCGGAGAGGATAGCGTCGGGGCAGGCGGTTGCCTACCAAATCCAATAGAGGTGTAAGTTCTTGAAGCCGGCCATCGATATAAATACGCATGCCATCTGGCGTCTTCGAGCCATCATAGGTAGCAAGTACGTGTTGCCATCTATTGAGTTGAATGTCAGCGGTAGTTTCCGCCGCAGCACCGTCATCGAGAATCCGCGTGGACAGATTTAACCGGAGCTTACCTCCTTCCAGGTAGAGACCCCAGCCTACCTCGCCTTGATCACCTTCGCTGGCTCTTGAAAAAATTACCCCGGTGTCTGTGGCCGGGTAAATCCAAGCCGCCAGAGAGAATTTATCTTCGTAGCCTAAATCCGGCTGATTTCCCGCAGTGATAAAGCGTTCGCCATCAAAGCTGGCAGCGGCTGATAATCGGCCATCGACAAAATGTGGTAGACCGTTTTCCAGCGTGGCTTCGCCCGCTTGACCCACATGAGCACCGGAAATATCTCCATCGAAAGTATGATGCACCAAGAGCTGATCGCGAATATTCCAGTCTACCTCTGCGTCAAGGTCCGTTGTGCCTCCGAGAGAATCCTCCCACTTTTGCTGTTCAATCTCTATTTCACCTTCCAGTTCTAAAAATGCCAGGCGAGCTTCGCCAAGCTCGGCCTCCAGCTGATCAAGTTCGGTTTGCTGATCCGCTGTGGGCGCCGAAATAAAAGGAGGCGAATTAACGTATTTGAATCCCTTGCCGCGCTCGGGGATATTGTTAAAAAACGCTGTCATTTCGTAAAATTCTGTCTGTCGAACAGGNTCAAATTTGTGATCATGACAGCGAGCACATCCCATGGTTAACCCTAGCCAAACAGTAGATGTCGTAGCTACACGATCCACNGCGTATTCGACCAGGAATTCTGTCGGGTCGATGCCCCCCTCAGCACTCAAACTGTGGTTGCGATTGAATGCTGTAGCGATTCGCTGTTCCAAAGTGGCATTAGGAAGCATATCACCAGCTAACTGCTCGACTGTGAACTGGTCGAAAGGCATATTATCGTTATAAGCACCGATCACCCAGTCACGCCAACGCCACATGGTGCGCTCACCGTCAGTTTGGTAGCCATTNGTATCGGCGTAGCGTGCGGCATCGAGCCACTCAACTGCCATGCGCTCACCATATCTGGGCGATTGCAACAATCGATCAACCACCCTCTCGTAAGCATCGCGGGATGAGTCATTTAAAAATGCATCGACTTGCTCTGGGGTTGGGGGTAGCCCGGTTAAATCAAGAGACACGCGTCGTATCAACGTGGCACGATCAGCTTCTGCCGAAGGGTTCAGCCCCTCCTGCTCTAACCTAACCAATACAAAATTATCAATTGCATTAAGAGGCCAAGCTTCATCTTTTACTTCGGGCACAGGTGGCTGTTCCGGAGCAACAAAAGCCCAGTGGCTTTCCCATAGAGCACCTTGCTCAATCCATAGACGAACTATTTCTATTTCATTGCTGGTAAGAGCGTCCCTTTCTCNAGGCATGCGTAATGCATCTGTCTGGGTGGTAAGCCGTTGATAAAGCGGACTATCTTCAGCATTCCCTGGAATTATGACCGGGCCACCAAAAGGACCCCTGTCCCCGAAAAAACCTTCAGGGACATCCAGGCGTAATCCCATTTGACGATTCGNTGTATCAGGTCCATGACACTGGAAACAATTCTGCGAAAGTATAGGCCGGACCTCGCGATTAAAATCAACGGCTGATTCCGTGGTCTGAGCCATGATCGGACCACTTACAAAATAATAGGCTACAAATAAAAATATTNCTGTAGCGGTTTTTCGCGTAAGCCAAGAACGAATCTTCATGAAGGGCCCCAATTCTTGCTGCAATGCCAATTGTTAGTTATTGAGTTTCNTAGGACTTTTCCCGTAAATTATGACAACCAGTTACTGAGAATCTAAGTATTCAAAGNTTGTAACCACATGCCTTGTTTCCNACTCCTAAAGTCCTAGAATCGGTTATTAAAGAATTAATTATACCTTTATAATCAATAACCTATATTTTTACTAGCGTCGATCACTATATTAAAACTAAAACAGAAAAAAATCTAACGGTTACCTCTCTCTGTTCACGCCAAATTCAAAAACTGTGCGGGTAGCATACNGCTCTCCAGGCCTTAATATCGTCGATGGGAAGTTTGGTTTGTTTGGGCTATCCGGGTAATGCTGGGTTTCCAGACAGAAAGCGTTACGCTGGGCATATACCGCCCCATCTTTTCCTTTCAAAGTTCCATTCAGAAAATTTCCTGTATAAAACTGCATTCCCGGTTGATCGGTATAAACGTTTAGCGTTCTACCCGTAGAAGGAGATAATACTGAGGCAGCGAGAGTTAATTCTCCTTCCACCGCATGACTGATTATAAAATTGTGATCGAAACCTGACCCGAGTCTAATTTGCTCGTGGTTTGAATTAATATCGACACCTATAGGTTTTGCAGTTCGAAAATCCAATGGTGTACCTTCGACCGATGCAANTTCGCCCGTCGGTATGGATTCATTATCNATCGGAGTGTATTGATCGGCATTGATCATAATCTCATGGTCGAGGACTGAACCGGTTCCATGGCCATTGAGATTAAAGTAAGCATGCTGGGTAAGGTTTATAACTGTTACCTTATCCGTTGTCGCCGAGTAATCGATAACAAGTTGATCCCTGTCATTTAACGTATAAGTAACCTTCGCAGTTAAATTNCCAGGGTAACCTTCTTCNCCATCTTTGCTTACCAATGTTAAATTCAAGCTGGCTTCTGAGCTTTTCGACTCGGTAACTGTGTNCCAGAACTTTTTGTCGAACCCTATTAATCCACCATGTATTGCGTTGTCACCATTATTCTTNGCCAGACTGTACTGCTTCCCATCCAGACTGAATCTGCCATTAGCAATACGATTNGCATAGCGACCGACGATAGCGCCCATGTANCCGCTNCCGGAAAGGTACTGCTGCGGATGGTNAAAACCGGTAGTAATATCCGTTATGTTACCGGTGGCATCAGCTGTGCGCAGGCTGACGATTACTCCACCCAGGTCCATNATNTCGACNGAAGTTCCNNGGNCATTCTTCAATGTNAAGAGCTGGACATTACGNCCNTCATCCAAGATACCGAAAGATTTGACCCTAATNCGTTCCACCTCAGNGAGGTTCTCGCAGGAAACTAATAAAACTATGATNGCGGCCAATAANAGCCTGTTAACAATGATTCGATTGCNGATCTCTNTTGANTTGAAATTATCGANCGCTAGCATGACTTATGGTCTATTAGACATNTGANCTATGGGGCATAGCTCGATGGACTCCTGATCTTATTGACATTATGCTGCAGCTATCTGCAAATGACAGCAATAAANGAGAATTCCCAATGAAACTTCTACCCGCAGCACTCTTACTTAGTCTGCTAGCTTCACCGGTTTACAGTCAGCTGGCCACTCCCAATGCTGCCGGGCTGACATACGGTCATATTCACCTCAATGTGGCAGACATGGACGAATACAAACGAATTCTAACGGAACATTTCAATGGCGTGGTTGTGCAAAAAGGGTTTCTAACCGCCGTTCGCTTCCCTAACTTTTTAATAGCGCTCACTGAGCGCGAACCAACCATGGGGTCCCGAGAAACAAAGATGGACCACTTCGGGTTTAAGGTTCGTCACATGGCTAGCTTTCTGGAAAAACTTGAGGCGGATGGGCTGCCGGTCACTGACGGATTCACCGGCTCGGAGGGCCAGAACAACGCATATGTGACTCTCCCTGGTGGAGTTGCTGTAGAGTTACAAGAAGATCAAGGGCTACATGAGGAAATCACGGGTTACCACATTCATTTCAGGACTGAAGGTCATGAAGAACTGCTAGATTGGTATACCGATATTTTCGGACTGGAAGTTCGCCCGAGAGGCTCGATTCAAACCACCACAAACGCACCTGGTATGAATCTTAGTTTCGGGGTTGCCGATGGTAGCCGCCAACCTACTCGGGGAGCAGCAATTGATCATATCGGTTTCGAATTTGATGACCTAGAAGCATTTTGCAAAGAGTTAGAGGCTAAGGGTGTAAATTTCGATGTAACTTTTAGAGAAATACCCGAGATAGAGTTGAAAATAGCTTTTATCACCGATCCCTCTGGCGTCTTTATCGAACTCACCGAAGGTTACGACAACTACTAACTATTATTGATTAGTTCTATTTTGGTAAGGGGTCGAAGTAGGATCTGACCCCTTACTTATTTTATTTCCTCAATTACAATTCCATTACTTCGACTTTTCGAAAGCGCATTACACCTCGACCCCATTGCAATGCGAATGGCCCAGTCGAAAACTGGCCATCTCTTACGTCAACGGTTCTCTTACCGTTCAGTTCTACGACCAAGTGGTCATTCTGTAGGATAATCTTATACACATTCCACCTATCGCCAGCCTTTGGCCTAGGCTCTTCCACCGGCGCAATGTGCACTATACCACCAGTTCCATAAGCAGGGTCTGGGCGTTGATCGAAGATATTGGCCTCATAACAATTTCTATCATTGATATTTGCGGAATCCTGGCAACGCAGAAAAATACCACTGTTGGCATCATTGCTCGCCCAAAATTCTACCCGTAGTACAAAATCACTATAGTCTCGCTTGGTGACCAGAAAAGACGCACCGCTTCCTTCTGTTGCCTGTATAGCGCTCATCTGGCCAGACCAGTTCGCATTACCCAGCTGATTAAAGTTATTTATCCCATCAGTGCCATCGATGAGTGTTACCCATCCATTATCCGCTGCATATAAGGTGGTGCTTATGAGACAAAAGGAAATCGAAATAAAAAATCGTTTTAAGCTATTTTTAATATTCATAGGTTCAACTCTCTGACAAATTGGAATTATATTGTTTGACGAACAGGGTGATTCAGGTTTCTCTCTTAATGCACAACATCTCTTACAACTCCAATCTCATCCATCCAAATGGCATCGATTTGTCGCCTTGGGCACTTACACACCGCGCAACTGTAGGCTGAATCGATAGCTATACGCGATGATAAATTTTTCCAAGCTTCTTCCGGAGAAGTTTGCAATGGAGAATCTGATAGCTAGTGTACTCGATATTCCCAAACAATGGACTGCTACGCTGGTCCTCTAAAGAACCTTGTTTATGCATTAAGATACGAAGAGGTTTCAATTCGGCACGGCTGAGCGCGTTAAACAAGTCATCAAAACACCGTAGCCTGTCCTCAAATTCAGACTGACTATTACCCGCGCCGATTGTTAGAAACAGATCTGCACTTTGGTCAATTACTGCTGTTACCTGACGTAAAAAGTCTCCCACATTTGGTATTTTACGATGGTCGATGCGAAGCCCTACCACCAAGTTACGTTTAGCTAAACCTGATTCATTTTGCTTGGAAATCAATATATCTATTGCCTGACCTACATCCATATTGAGAGCCAGGACCCTTTCTTCTTGCTTATTATTTAAAGAGCTAAAATGGCGTGTATAGATAGGATCGTTATTAATCAGGACAGTATGAGCTGCTTGCCTGTCTAAAACGTCAAACTTCAGAATGCCACCAGAACTGCTATCCTCTGCCAAAATCCTGGGTACGGCGTGCAGCCCAACTAGGTCGCGATAAGCATTGCCGACCGCCAGGGATAGCTGGTGTATTGAACCTGATCTCGTATTCAGAAAACCGAGCTGGCGTATCGCTTGAACAACGCGGATAGTATCGAGATTTTGGATAACATTGACGGCGGCCAATAGACCCCGCTGAGTCTCATTATATTGATCTGGGGGAATTTCTGACGAAATTGCTGGCTCATCCTTTAACGGAGCAGTGGTTTGCTGAACCAGTAACCGCATCCCTTCCCGATTTAGCTCAGAGATGGGAATATTTTTACCACGCAGCAATTCACAGCAAGCGCTTACTTGTGAGATGCAG
Organism: Gammaproteobacteria bacterium; assembly: GCA_002694855.1. Lineage (GTDB taxonomy): Bacteria > Pseudomonadota > Gammaproteobacteria > Pseudomonadales > Pseudohongiellaceae > UBA9145. The sequence continues at coordinate 43,528 of NZNL01000022.1, read as the reverse complement.
AAAATCTCAGCTAAATCTCTGGTCGGTACAGCAGCGCTGACAATTCCATCTTTTTGGAGGATGTTCTTAACGGCCTTTTGGCGAGAGGGACTTTGCTTAAGCCCAGCGAGGTATTTCTCGTAATCTTTGAAATGCGGAAGGATTTGCCTGAAGATAGAACTAGTACAAATCGCTCCGAATCCATCTGCTTCTAATTTGTAAGCCGAATCTACAAACCGCCCCGAAACTGAAGCCTGCCGCTGATCACTCACAAGGACAGCACCTGAGCTGATATCCAAGGAAACGAAATGGTGGAGCCATGCGGGATCGAACCGCAGACCTTCTGGATGCAAACCAGACGCTCTCCCAGCTGAGCTATGGCCCCATTAATTCTGATAATCACGATACAGATATCGCAAACATTGGCTACAGCTCCAACACCCTTTGGTATGGAGCGGCCGTATTATACGATGTTAGCCTGGTGAAACAAGGACTATACGGAGACATCAAACTAAATTTCTTCTTCAGGGTTCCAGTAAACACGATTACCTAGAGAGCAATGATTTGCTTCGCTTTCGAAAATAATGAACGAAACGATATCCGAGTAAGAAAGCCAAGATGCAGCTATAGAGTAATGCTTCAGAAATATCGGAGCGCAAAATCCAAAGTAGATGAACTACGCCTAGTACGGCAGCTATATATACTAACCGGTGCAAGCGTTTCCAATTTTTGCCAAGTTTCCTAGCTACAGCTTTCGGCGAAGTCACGCCCAAAGCTAGTAAAATAAGGTAAGCACTAAACCCGAGGGTAATATAAGGTCGTTCAACGAGCTCTTCCATGATTGCAAAAAAGCGAAAGCCTAGCAGAAATGCCATCCAGGATAGAAAATGAACGCTTGCGTAAAATAAGGCAAACAGACCAAGCATCCTACGATGACGAACAAACACGGCTTGATTAGTGAACTGCCTAAGAGGTGTCATTGCCAGCGTAATCAATAGGAACCGCAAGGTCCATTCACCGGTTTCGATAGAGAGTTCCTGAGCAGGATCGGGGCCTAGATCGTTTCTATATATTCGTAAAAGTAAAATAGCGAAAGGCACCAGAGCGAGAATAAATACTGATGGCTTTATCAGTTTTCCCATACTAAAGGTTATCGATACAAATTCAGTATTAGATCTAATAGTACCTGGCCAAGTCCATCCCTTCGTACATGTGAGCTACATGCTCACCATAACCATTAAATAACTGTGTTTCTATATATTGGCGACTGAACAATGTTTGAGGTAGTCGACGTTCCATATCCTGCCGCCAGCGAGGATGATGAACATTGGGATTTACATTTGCGTAAAACCCATATTCCCGTGCCTGTAAGTCGTTCCAAGTGGTATTGGGTTCGCTTTCCCTGAAATTAATCCGGACAATTGACTTAATACTCTTGAAACCATATTTCCAAGGAACAATAAGGCGCATAGGCGCACCATTTTGCGAAGGTAAATAGTTCCCGTAGAGACCGACCACCATCAGAGTTAATGGATTCATTGCTTCATCCATACGAAGCCCTTCTCGGTATGGCCAATCGATAATAGCAAAACGTGACCTGATTCCAGGCATGGTTTCGGGATCTAGCAAAGTTTCGAATTCCACAAACTTCGCCTTAGAAGTCGGTTCGAATTGTTTGATCAAGTCGGACAGCGGGAATCCAATCCAGGGAATTACCATAGACCATGCTTCTACACAGCGAAGACGATAGATGCGTTCTTCCAAATCCACTGGCTTTAGAATATCTTCCAGCTGGTAGGTACCGGGTTTTGCAACTTCACCACTAATCTCCACCGACCAAGGATCAGACTTGAATTCGCCCGAATTGGAGAAGGGGTCGCCCTTATCCATGCCAAACTCATAGAAATTGTTATAACGGGTTACATCCCTGTATGGCGTGAGTGTTTCACCGGTAAAGAATGGCTCGGAATCTGGAGCAGGTTTGATATTCGCGAACTTGTCTGCCCACCAGGGGCTCGGCGGTGTTGTCTCCATTGTCACTGGCGCTCTAGCCTTCAAACTATCCCCATCTTGAGCAGATGCNATTGAAGGCAAGCCTGTGGCTGCCGCAGCGCCCAGTGCCAGTGTGCCGCTGTCTCGGATAAANTGGCGTCGGTTTCTGTAGACNCTTTCCGGAGTGATTTCAGAAGGCTTAATATCGGATGGTTTCTTGATCAACATAGGTGTACACCTGCTAATAGTTTNTCTNTCGTTACTTTTNCTTACGAGTCGCTTNCTAGATACAACCTGACCTTACGTTTATATCNTTTCTATCACTNACCTGCTTTAGCTCTAAGGGNCTAACATCCCCGTTAAATAGAACCACTANGTNTCNTTGTCGGTTTCCTGNTTCTTAAACTGNCTGCGATACAACCAACCAGCAGGCCCGGAGACTGCATAGATCACGCACATAAACAGCAATACCTCATGCGGNTTCTGCGCAACTATAACCAATAATACCACNGTAAAGATAAATACCACATAAGGAACAGTACCTTCGAAATGCATCTCCTTAAAACTAAAATACTTATAGTTGGAGATCATCAGTAAACCGGCAAATATCGTTAGTATGGCAGATAGATAAGAAATCATAGGTGTAATTTCTACACCATATTCATACCCAACCCACGGCACAAAGGTTACCAGGCCCGCCGCCAATGGGCTCTGCAATCCCAGGAAAAAGCGTTTATCAACCGTACCCAACTGCACATTAAAGCGGGCCAACCTCAAAGCGGCACAGGACATGTAAATAAAGCTCGCCGCCCATCCTACCTGGCCCAAGGAAGCGAACGCCCAGCTGAACATTATCAGCGCAGGAGCCATCCCAAAAGATACCATATCGGATAAGCTGTCAAATTCGGCACCGAAAGCGCTCTGCGTATTGGTTAACCGGGCGATGCGACCGTCAAATCCGTCACAGATAGCGGCAATTAGAATCGCCCAACCTGCTTCACCGAAATTNCCCGACATACCAGCAATTACCGCATAAAACCCCGCAAACAAAGTGCCAAGCGTCAGCACATTCGGAAGCAGATAGATTCCCCGCCTTCTTACCTGTTTCCCATCCTCCGAAACAATCTCTTCATGTTCGTCAATGGGTAGTATATTTTCAGATTCCAGCTCTTGATCTTCGCTGCTCATGCAGCCTCCACATGCTGGGTGGGTTTGAATTTCCAATTATACCGCCCAAATGGAAGCATTGAGGGACTATTTTTAGCATTTTACCCATGATTGTAGATGCTATATGATCGCGCCTCAGNCNAAAGTGAACNGAAAANCACCATCTATGCACTTGAAATNAAGATNTAACAGTTTGGAGTCATTCCATGAATTACTTTAATACATTGCCTCTTCGCCTTCAGTTAGAACAATTAGGCAAATGCCGCTTTATGGATCCTAGTGAGTTCAGCGATGGCGTCCANAAACTCAATGACAAAAAGGTCGTGATCATNGGCTGNGGTGCNCAGGGATTGAACCAAGGATTAAATATGCGTGACAGCGGCTTGGATGTTTCNTATGCCCTGCGNGATGAAGCTATCTCAGAACAGCGTGTCTCATGGAAAAATGCAACCGAGAATGGATTTCCGGTAGGTTCTTACGAAGAACTGATTCCCCATGCCGATCTAGTGCTTAACCTTACTCCTGATAAACAACACAGCGCAGTGGTAAATTTGGTGATGCCTCTCATGAAGGAAGGTTCGTGCCTGTCCTATTCACACGGCTTCAACATAGTGGAGGAGGGCATCCAAATACGAGACGATTTAACTGTTGTCATGGTGGCCCCAAAATGCCCTGGAACAGAAGTCCGCGAAGAATACAAACGGGGTTTCGGCGTACCTACCCTGATCGCAGTGCACGCTGAAAACGATCCTAATAAGGAAGGGATGGACATAGCTAAAGCCTACGCAGCGGCTACCGGTGGACATCGTGCCGGAGTTCTTGAATCTTCATTCGTCGCCGAAGTGAAATCTGATCTGATGGGTGAACAAACTATTCTGTGCGGCATGCTACAGACAGGTTCCCTGCTGTGCTACGACAAGATGCTTGAGAATGGCATGGACGAAGGTTACGCCTCGAANTTGGTTCAACATGGATGGGAAGTTGTATCGGAAGGTCTTAAGCAAGGTGGTATTACCAACATGATAGACCGGCTTTCTAACCCAGCAAAAATAATCGCTAANGAGTTGGCGCTAGAACTAAAACAAATAATGGGTCCGCTTTTCCAGAAACACATGGATGACATTATCACTGGTAACTTTTCAACTGGCATGATGGAAGATTGGGCTAATGAAGACGAGAAACTTTTAGGATGGCGAGAAGCTACGGCAGACACTCCTTTTGAGAAGTCCTCTGCTGGAGAGGTGGAGATTTCCGAACAAGAATATTACGATCATGGGATTCTGATGATTGCCATGATAAAAAGCGGTGTTGAACTAGCTTTTGAAACGATGACAAATAACGGCATCATCGCGGAGTCAGCGTACTACGAATCGCTACATGAAGTACCGTTAATNGCTAACCTNATAGGNCGCAAGAAACTCTATGAGATGAATAAAGTAATTTCAGACACCGCCGAGTACGGTTGCTACCTGTTTTCTCACGCTTGCATCCCCTTACTGCAAAATTTCATGAAGAAGATAGACACCGATGTGATCGGTAAAGGTTTGAAATTAACTGATATGGGAGTGGACAACGCTGAACTGATCGCTGTAAATGAAAGCATTCGCTCACATCNTATAGAAACAGTTGGCAAGAAACTGCGGAAATACATGACGGCAATGAAAAAAGCTATTTAGATAAATGGCTAAATAAATTCAGAGAGCCAGAGTCTTCTCGCCCCTAGAAACACCTGAAACGCCAGTTCGTGCTACTTCAAGGACTACATTATCTCCGAGCGCGAGGATGAAAGCATCCAGCTTTTCGCCAGCACCCGTTAATTGAATCGTGAACACANTTCCGGTTAGGTCTACCACCTGCCCCCTGAATATATCAACGGTGCGTTTCACTTCNGTCCGATGNGCTCCAGAAGCTTTCACTTTGATTAGCATCANTTCGCGCTCGATGTGAGCNCCTTCAGTAAGATCNACCAGTTTTACTACNTCGACAATCTTATTGAGGTGCTTNGTAATCTGTTCAATTCGNGCATTATCCCCTCTGGTAGTCANAGTTAGGCGAGAGAGAGACTGGTCTTCNGTCGGCGCNACAGTCAGCGAATCNATGTTGTAATTACGCTGNGAAAATAATCCAACCACTCGAGACAGTGCGCCGGGCTCATTCTCCATCAATACCGAGATAATATGGCGCATATTAGGTCCTNTCCGANTTGCTGAGGAACATGTCTTTCATAGCCCCTCCTTTGANAGCCATGGGATAGACGTGCTCATCTGGATCCACAAGGACATCAACAAATACAAGTTTGTCTTTCAAGGCAAAAGCTTCCTTCATCTTGTCCTGCAGTTCCTCATATTTTTCAATCTTTATGCCAACATGGCCATAGGCTTCTACTAACCTAGCAAAATCTGGCAATGATTCAGCATAGGTGCTGTGAGAATATCGTCCACCGTATTGCATATCCTGCCACTGCTTAACCATCCCTAGTGCTCGGTTGTTCAGACAGACGATCTTGATCGGAAGCTTGTACTGCATACAGGTCGCCAGTTCCTGCTGGTTCATCATGAAACTGCCTTCACCGGTTATACAAACGCAAACAGCATCTGGATAGGCGAATTGAGCGCCTATAGCGGCAGGAAACCCATAGCCCATAGTGCCGAGACCGCCAGAATTCAGCCAGCGCCGTGGCTTGTCAAAACCATAGTATTGCGCTGCAAACATCTGATGCTGGCCAACATCCGACGAAACGTATGCTTCACCCTTCGTGATTTCAAAGACAGCCTGGACTACCTGCTGCGGTTTTATAGTGCCATCTTCTGACGGGGTAACTGCNAGGCAATNCTTGTCTCTCCACTGTCCGATCTGTTTCCACCAAATCTCAAGGGCCTGNTTATCAANNTTATTAGCGGAGTTNTTGATNAGATCCATCATCTCATCCAACACCGGTGCAACCNCTCCGACAATGGGNACATCAGCAGGAACCACCTTGGANATTGAAGNTGGATCTATATCTATATGGAGAATAGTCGCGTCAGGACAAAACTTGCTTGNATCTGAATTGGTTACGCGATCATCAAAGCGAACACCAATACCCAAGAGTACATCGCNGTAATGCATAGCCATGTTGGCTTCGTAAGTNCCATGCATGCCCAGCATTCCTAAGAACTGTTTGTTCGAAGCAGGATATGCACCGAGGCCCATTAGCGTGTTAGTAATTGGAAATCCAAGCTTTTGTGTCAATTTGATGAGCTGTTCCGACCCGTTACCTTGAATCACTCCTCCACCGGTATATATCATGGGCCGCTTAGCAGACAAAAGGGCTTCAACAGCTTTNTTAATCTGCCCAGAGTGACCTTTTCCGGGAACCTGATATGACCGCAGCTTGATTTCAGCTGGGTACTCATAGGGCAATTTTATCTTAGGGTCAGTTGCGTCTTTTGGCACGTCAATGACAACCGGACCAGGTCGCCCAGTTGTAGCAATGTGGAATGCTTTTTTCACGATTAGAGGAATATCAGCCGCATTCCGCACCATGAAACTATGTTTAACCACTGGCCGCGAAACTCCAACCATGTCNGTTTCCTGAAACCCGTCGGNACCGATCATTCGGCTTTCAACCTGNCCTGAGATAACNACTATGGGAATAGAATCCATGTAAGCCGTAGCTATACCGGTTATGGCATTGGTAGCACCTGGCCCCGAGGTAACCAGTATCACACCNGCTTTACCGGTAGAACGTGCATAACCATCTGCAGCATGGGTCGCAGCTTGCTCATGGCGNACAAGAATATGNTCAACCTTGTCTTGACGAAAAATTGCATCATAAATATGCAACACGGCTCCCCCAGGGTAACCGAATATAATTTCAACACCTTCATCGTGCANAGCACGAATCAGCATTTCACCACCNGATAANTGTTCCACTAGTTTGCCTNTACTTTATCCTTCCTGCCGGTCGCCCCAAATAAGGCTACGCCAATTGCACAACTGGCTACTCCAGCAAGCCGCGAATCCTTTTCCAAATCAAATGAATTTTGACAGTCGCCNAAACCCTAATAAAATCATCAGGATTCTTGCTTCTTGTCGGCCCCCCGCGTGATAACGTGATAGGGGCTTTGGGTGGATGTTGTCCTACGCCTAGAGCGGTCTGTGAGTATTTGCCTGGTAGCGACGAGTTCAGACCACAACAGAACGAGATGGGGGTGGCCGAATCGCTCTGCTCAAGGAATGCGATTCTGCCACTTATTCGAGCAAAGTCAAGCTCTTATGAAGTTAAGACTTGTCACCCGCCTATTAAGCCACTTTCTTATCTAATTCCGGCGCAGCTTTGGAAAGTTTTACACCACCGCCGATTGCTAGATCAACGATAACAGTGTCGCCCGACGTATAAGTTCCTTTAAGAACTTCCTGGGCAAGTGGGTTCTCAATCCTGTTCTGAATCACCCGCCGCAGTGGCCGGGCGCCATACACGGGGTCGTAGGCAATCTTAGCTATATAGTCCAATGCCCCATTGCTCACCTGGATAGCTAGCTCTCTCTGAGCAAGACGTTGATTGAGCAGGCTAAACTGAATTTCAGTAATTTCTCTGACCTGAGCTTGTTGTAAAGAATGAAACACTACTGATTCATCAATACGGTTAACAAATTCGGGCGAGAAGTGTTTAACAACCGTATCCATAACTATTTTCTTGACTGAATCGTAACTAATTTCATCAGCTGTAGCTTGGTTCATTATCTCCTGAATACGATCTGAACCTAGATTCGAAGTCATTACGATTACAGTATTCCTGAAATCAACAGTTCGCCCGTGTCCATCCGTTAGCCTGCCGTCTTCCATTACCTGCAATAGAATGTTGAGCACATNGGGATGTGCCTTCTCGACTTCGTCAAGTAACANCAGCGAATAAGGTCGTCGNCTGACCGCTTCAGTAAGATAACCCCCTTCTTCGTATCCTACATAACCTGGAGGAGCCCCAATCAGACGGGCCACTGAATGCTGTTCCATGAACTCAGACATATCAATACGCAACATNGCATCCTCGGTATCGAACANAAATTCTGACAGCGATTTNCATAATTCCGTCTTACCAACACCAGTGGGGCCAAGAAACATAAACACTCCATTGGGCCTATTGGGGTCCGACAAGCCAGANCGAGAACGACGCACTGCGTTAGAAACNGCTGATAAAGCTTCTTTCTGNCCAACTACCCGTCGATGGAGAATTTTCTCCATCTCTAGCAANCGTTGTTTGTCGGTCTGTAGCATCTTGTTTACGGGTATNCCAGTGGAACGAGATACAACATCTGCAANCTCCTGNTCAGTTACCCGATTACGNANGAGCTGATTTTCAACGGTTTCTGCCTCAGCAGCCATCTCAAGTTTCTTCTCAAGGCCGGGTATCACNCCGTATTGAATCTCTGAAATACGAGCAAGATCTCCCGCGCGGCGGGCATATTCCATGTCATTACGGGCTTTTTCTAGNCTGCTCTTAACTGTTTGTGTGCCGAGCAGTATCGCTTTTTCGGCTTTCCAAATTTCTTCGAGATCTGAGTATTCTCTTTCCAACCTTTTGATGTCTTTGNCGAGTTTCTCTTTATGCTTATTGGAAGCAGCATCTTCGTCTCTCCTTAAAGCTTCTTGTTCAATCTTNAACTGAATTAGGCGTCGTTCAAGCTTGTCCATTTCTTCNGGTTTGGAATCGATTTCCATGCGAATAAGNCTGGCAGCTTCATCGATAAGATCAACGGCCTTATCGGGTAGCTTTCGATCAGNAATATATCTTTGCGACAATTTAGCTGAGGCGATGATGGCAGAATCNGAAATATCTACACCATGATGAATTTCATAGCGCTCTTTCAAGCCCCGTAGAATTGCAATAGTGTCTTCTTCGGAGGGNTCTTCCACCAAGACTTTTTGAAAGCGTCGCTCTAGAGCAGCGTCTTTCTCAATGTGCTGCCGAAATTCATCCAGAGTCGTGGCACCTACACAGTGTAAGTCCCCTCGGGCCAAAGCTGGTTTCAACATATTGCCGGCATCCATAGCGCCTTCCACCTTTCCCGCTCCTACCATGGTGTGTAATTCATCGATGAAGAGAATTATGGACCCCTCTCGTTTTGACAACTCATTGAGAACGGCCTTTAAGCGTTCTTCGAATTCACCACGGAACTTTGCCCCAGCAATCAAGGCTCCCATATCCAAAGAGAGTATCTTTTTACCCTTTAATCCCTCAGGGACCTCGCCATTAACGATACGTTGGGCAAGCCCTTCTACAATAGCNGTCTTTCCAACACCGGCTTCACCAATTAGTACTGGGTTGTTCTTAGTACGGCGCTGTAGTACCTGGATGGTTCGTCTAATTTCTACATCGCGCCCGATAACGGGATCTAATTCACTATTTTCAGCGCGTTCGGTAAGATCGATACAAAATCTTGCCAGCGCCTGCCAAGAATCCTCTGCTGCTGNGTCGNNAACGNTTNCACCTCCCCTCAGATTTANTATCGCGTTCTCGAGGGCTTCTGNCGACACACCAAACCCATTCAAAATTTTCCCAACAACCCCCTTATCCCCCATAGCTANCAGCAAGATGGTCTCGCTCGATATAAACGAATCACCTTTCTGTTGGGNNAGCTTATCGGCCTGATTAAGCAGCTTACCCAGACCAGGGGATACNGAAATTTCNCCTTCATTATCAGGTANCTGTGGCAAATCGTTCACNACTTTTTGCAACTGTGAGCGCAACTCNCCCACATTGAATCCCGTCTGTGATAACAANGTGAAGGCCGAACCCCTNTTCTGGTCAATCAGAGCCATTANCAAATGGGCCGGTTCGATTGANGCGTGCTCTTTCCCCAAGGCTAAGGACTGCGCATCCGCTAACGCGGATTGAAGCTTACTTGTTAATTTATCGATTCGCATAGTGTGTCCGTGAGCTTAGCCAATGAACTGGAAACTGTTCCTGCTCCAGTTAATTAATTAGTTTCGAGACTATTTATTGGGTCTAGTTAGCAATTTTTCAATATGCCGCAACACTCCTTGATTAGTGTCAATAAATCGAGGTGCGTCCCGGTTTCTATTAGGAGATGTGCTAACTCGGGCTTGCTTTAAGTGCCAATAATTGAGAGATAGCCCTAGTATGGTCGGAGGTAGTCCCACAACAACCACCAACGATGTTGGCGCCTTTTTCGATCCAGTCAGCGACAAATTCACAATAACGGTCAGGCGAGAGATCCTCTCGGAGAGTTAAGCTACCGTCGTTTTTTTTGCCCCCATCTAATAACCACTCAGTGGGAACATGCGTAAAGGCATTGGCATAGCCTCCGCAATACTTAAAGTCTCCCGAGGCGATTAGAGACATGGCATCAGATATTCGCTCTGGCAGGCAGCAATTTGCCAAAAGTCCATCAAGTGCTAATGGCGCTAGGCTCTCAATTGCCGCTTGGACATTTTCACCACTTCGCAGATATCCCGCTTTTTCATCATGCAGAGTCAAACCAGCGAAGACCGGTTTTCCTGATTCAATCGCAGCGGTTACCGCAGCGACAGTTTCTTCGATTGTGGACATGGTTTCGCAAAGGAACAAATCCACGTAGTCATCAAGCGCTTCAACTTGTTCACGATAAAGAGGTCCGAGGAGCTCTCGGCTAAGAACGCGGTCAGGCCGATAACTGCCATTCTGCGGAGGCAAGCTTCCTGCAATTAGTGCTTGAGATCCTGTTTCTGAATTAGCTCTTTTAGCCAATTGGCCAGCGATCTGATTCAATTCCTTGTATTTGGATTCAATGCCCTCTTTCGCTAACTCTCCGCGAATAACACCATAGCTATTAGTAGTAATAATATCTGCGCCAGCATCAATGTTTTCCTTGTGTATTTCTACCACAATTTCCGGCGCAACAAGCAATGCGTTGGCAGACCAAATAGTTGGTGGAATCTTGACACCCTTCAACGACAAGGTCTTACCCATACCTGCGTCAAGTAACTTAACATGGTCTGACTGCATATTTTTAGACTACGATATATTTTTATTGAAGAATGAACACCTAAATGTATGCCAATAATACTGCAGTGCCTTTTGGCTAGCAGCCTTTTGTCTCGGTTTACATTGGCATAACATAGCTCAAATTTCACCTATGGTAGTAATTATGGCCAAACCACCTAGCTTTGCATTTGACACCCTGAGCCTGCATGCCGGCCAGCGGCCCGATCCAACCACAGGATCGAGAGCTACACCGATTTACCAATCCGCCTCCTTTGTATTCAGAGATACCGATTATGCCGCGGGCTTATTTAATATCGAACGTGCCGGCCATGTCTACTCGCGACTTTCAAATCCAACCAACGCAGTACTTGAGGAACGCATAGCTGCGTTGGACAATGGGGTGGGAGCTATAGCTACAGCCAGTGGTCAAGCAGCAATGCACCTAGCCGTAGCCACTATCGTTGGCCAAGGCGACCATATTATCGCCTCACGCAGTATTTATGGAGGGACACATAACCTTCTGGCATATACCCTGCCGCGATTTGGTATCGAAACAACATTCGTTGATCCAAGAGATCCCAAAGCCTTTGTCGCGGCAGTAAGGAAAAACACACGTTTGATATTTGGTGAAGTGCTTGGTAATCCCGGTCTGGAAGTTCTCAATATTCCGGCCATCGCGGAGGTGGCGCACCAGAATGGAGTACCTTTGCTAATAGACGCAACATTTGCAACACCCTATCTTTGCAAACCCATTGATTTAGGTGCTGACCTTGTAATGCATTCGGCAACCAAGTTTCTTTCGGGCCATGGCGTTGTCATCGGCGGCCTACTCGTAGATGGAGGAACTTTCGACTGGGAAATGTCAGGGAAGTTTCCAACTCTTACCCAGCCCTATTTGGGTTTTCACAACCTAAATTTCGCGGAAGAATTTGGCCCAGCTGCCTTCATTACAAGAGCTCGTAAAGAAGGCTTGAGAGATTTTGGTGCCTGTATGAGTCCAACGACAGCATTCCAAATACTGCAAGGGGTCGAGACCCTGCCTCTACGCATGCAGAAGCATGTTGAAAATACGAGAGCCTTAGTTGAATTTCTCAAGGAACAGGAAGAGGTAGAGTGGTTAAACCACCCNATGCTTCCTGACCATCCAGATCATGAANTAGCCAAGACATTGCTACCGAAGGGGTGTGGTGCCGTGTTTAGCTTTNGNGTAAAAGGAGGCAGGNAAGCTGGGATTAAGTTTATAGAAAACCTTGAATTATTTTCACACTTGGCAAATGTTGGTGATGCCAAATCACTCGTTATTCATCCGGCCAGTACTACTCATCANAGAATGGATAGCGAAGCCCTGAAATCTGCTGGTATATCTGAAGGGTTGATAAGATTATCAGTGGGTCTCGAAGATTCAATAGACCTGAAGNTGGATCTTCGTAAGGGNCTCCGCGCATCGCAACGTTAAGTCAGANAGGAGTTTCTCGTGCAGTTTAAAGTTGATGNNTTTAAAGTTTTTTGCAGTAACGGCTCAGGTGNACTGCGCGTTGGTCAATCTGCAGTTATCTTTATTCATGGGGCCGGACTTGATCATACTACTTTTGCTCTACCTGCTAGATACTTCGCCCGCCATCAATACAATGTTTATGCCCTTGACCTCCCCGGACATGGACGCTCCGCTGGTGCTCCGCTGACATCTATTACGGAGATGGCCAATTGGATACAACATGTCATCGATGAATTAGAAATCTTACAACCTGCCATCGTAGGTCACAGCATGGGGTCTCTGATAGCTCTTCAATTCGCTGCGTCCTTTNCAAACCAATTGCGCTCGCTGGTGCTCATGGGCACATCCATACCGATGCCTGTATCTGATCCTTTGCTAAATGCAGCCCAGAAAAATCATCATGATGCTATCGATATGAGCAATATCTGGAGCCATAGCCGAATAGCNCAACTCGGNGGTAATGAAAATCCTGGCGTTAGTATGTTGATGANTGGTCAAAGGCTACTTGAATCAGCAGACAAAAACGTCCTCTTTACCGATCTGACCGCCTGCAATAAATTTACCGGTAGCTTGGAACTAGCCAAGAAGGTGGCAGTTGAAACTTTGGTGCTGATAGGCCAGCAGGATCAGATGACTGCGCCTGTCAAAGCATTGGAAGTGGCCAATGCTATTCCTACTTGTCGCGTGCAGACACTCAGCCCTTGTGGCCACGCAATGTTGTCCGAACAACCNAATGCTGTCTTAGACGCGCTCACCACTATCATTTAGCAGTAAATGGTTATGACTTTGAAAACTCCCTAAGCATGCGAACTACCGAAATACCAAGGACAATATAAATTCCCAGCAGTGGCAATGAAGCAACCAAAGAAGCAGTCTGCAGCTCACGCAGGCCCCCGACAAACAATAGACAGGTCGGCANCGCCCCAAGCGCTACAGCCCAAAACACTCGGTGCCATCTAGCCGGATGTTGGTGTTCTTGCAAAGACCGGGTGGCGCCTGCGGCGATGGTGTAAGACGCTGAATCGTACGTTGTAGCCATAAATATCAGACCGATCANCGCGATAAATATGAGCCAGAATTTCCCTAATGGAAGTAAAGCAATAATGCCGGCTATGGCAGAAGAAGGACTGATATCGGTGGCTTGTTTAATGACCGGATAGGTGCCTTCTAATTCAAGTGACAGAGCATAATTTCCCAAAACCACAAAAAAAAGAGCACAGCCAAANCTTCCCCATCCCAACATGCCAAATATTAGGGCACGGATAGTNCGGCCTTCGGAAATCTTGCATACGAACATGCCTATAAAAGGTCCCATTGCCAACCACCAAGCCCAGTAAAATATCGTCCAGCTTTCGACAAATTCACCGCGTTCCAGTGGATCAGTCCAGAACAACATTGTAGGAAAATTCTGAATAACATTGCCNACTGACACCAAACCCATTTCGAGGATGAATTTCGTTGGGCCGGCAAGCAGAACAAAANCGATAAGCACCAGTGCTAGACAAGCATTGATATTGCTCAACAATTTAATACCACGATCTAAGCCTCTATATACACTTAACGCAATAAGTGCTGTTGCCAGAAAGATAATCAAGGACTGTAANCCTATGCCATCTCTAATACCTGTTAANTCTGTTGTTGCAGAAGCCACCAGAGAAGTTCCAAAACCAAGGCCAGTGGCAGCGGTACCGATTACACCTACTATAAATACGAGATCAACCAATCGACCAGGCCATTTATTAGTCTGATTTTTTAAAACAGGTTCACACGCTGCACTCAAGCGTAGTGAAGGAACTTTTTTTACATGATAGGTACACGCNAGTGCCAGGGCCGGCAAGCAATAAAAAGCCCAGCCTATGGGGCCCCAATGAAAAATTCCGTAACTAATTGCCCAAGTGATTGCTTCCTGTGATTCAGGTTCAAGTCCGAAAGGCGGATTGACATAGTAGAAGGTCCACTCTGTTGCCCCCCAGTATATAAGAGACGCACCAATGCCAGCACAGAACAACATCGCGGCCCAACTGAAATGGGAATAAGCTAACTTGTTCGTGTTTCCAAGTACCACGTTACCGTGTTTACTGACCGCGACCGACAAAAGAAAGATAAGCAATGTGATTGCTATGAGCACGTATAACACGCCTAATCGACTAGTTATATTCTGGTAGAGCTTGTCGATTGTTATTGCACTCCAATCAGGAAAAATTACGATTGTCGCGACTACAAGCAGCAGCAAGAAAGCTCCAAAACCAAACAGGAGCCAGTCTACATTCTCCCCGACTGGACTTTGTTCGATATGCTTCGTTTGTGTGTCCTTCTCATTCATAATGCGGGTCCATCTATGTAAATCAAACAAGCCATACGTCCGGTTTTACCATCGCGTCGATAAGAAAAAAACCTATCCGCATCACAGTAAGTGCATGAATCGTGTGCTGTCACGGAAGTGATTCCAAGCTGCAAGAGTTTATGCGTTGCTATTCCATATAGATCCGCCATATATTTTCTTTCGTTCCGTGCTATAGCAAAACAGCCAGCTAAAGCTCCTCCTTCAGAATCGATAACTTGCGTCCTTACCTCTTCACCAACTTCGAAATGACAAGGCCCTATGGATGGTCCCAACCAAGCCACCAGCTCGTTGGCTGGGCTCCGCATTTTATGTACAGTATTCTCAATTATGCCGGCCACCAAGCCACGCCAACCTGCGTGAACAATTGCAACTTCATTTCCTCGATTACTCGCCAAAAATACTGGCAAGCAGTCCGCTGTAAGCACGCAACAGGCAACCCCCTCGTTACGCGTAATTAATCCATCGACCGAAAGCGGTTCACCGGCTGCCTCAATCTCAGCAACAGCTGCCCCGTGAACTTGATTTAACCATTGCCATACTAACGTATTCGGAAACATCGCTTGCAAACGTTTCCTATTCTGAGAAATAGCTCGGCTTGAGTCTCCTACATGATCTGCCAAATTAAAACTTTCAAAAGGAGGCAGGCTAACTCCTCCCTCCCTTGTGGTAACCAGTGCCTTTACATGCCGTGGCGCATTCCAGTCAGGAATTATTTGGTCGGGTCCGAGCATCTTCAGGCGGGTTCCAGTTTATGATCGGAGGCCAAGTGTTCTAATAACTGTTCCATGTCCTTTGGTCGGGGGTGTTCCCAAACCAGCAATTTTCCTGATGCCGGGTGGCAAAATTTTAAACAGCAGGCATGCAACGCTTGTCGTTGAAAGCTTCTTAGACACTCGGCAAGTGTAATTGAACAAGCACTAGGTAAACTCATGCGCCCTCCATAGAGTTGGTCACCAACCAGAGGATGATTGATATAAGCCAAATGTGCACGAATTTGATGTGTTCTTCCAGTTTCCAACTTCACCTTTACATGAGTATGAGAACGAAAGCGGGTAATAACACGATAATGAGTTATCGCTTCTTGGCCATTTTCCTGCACGGCTCGTTTTTTCCGATTTACTGGATGTCGGCCAAGAGGAGCGTCCAAAGTGCCACCACCCGTTAGCACACCTTTAACTATGGCTTCATATTCACGCGAAACTGACCTATCCCGCAATTGCCTCACAAGATCTGTGTGACTTACCTGTGACTTGGCAACAACCATCAAACCAGTTGTATCTTTATCGAGTCGATGTACGATACCAGCCCTGGGTAGTTCTGCTAACCGCGGGCAGCGATGCAGTAATCCATTTAACAACGTCCCCGTTCTATTGCCAGCGGCAGGATGAACAACCAAATTTGCAGGCTTGTTCACGACCAACAAGTGTTCATCCTCAAATACAATATCGAGCGGTATTGCTTCGGCGGACCAAGCTTCTGTTGCCACTAGTTCCGCCTCAACCCTCAAGATATCTCCCGTTTTAAGCCGGTCCTTCGGCTTAAAACGCTTATCATTCACCAGAAGTGCGCCGCTCCTAATCCAGCCCTGAAGCTTTGCCCGAGAGTAGTCTGGAAACAATCTTGCTGCGATTTGATCTAGTCGATTACCAGACAGATCTTCCGGCACTTCAGCCAACAGGGATATTTGAGTTGTCATTTGGGTATGATACTTCAATACAGTTTACTCAAACACTATATGCAATCTCATAGGAGTTTGGGGTTAAGCTAGTCTCTGTGGTTAAATAACACTCTTAAAGTGGTACCAAAGCCCATGAAAGGGTCAATTATGAAGCTCAGCATCTTCCAACTTCCGATAGTAGCTATCCTATTGCTTCTGCTTAGTGGGTGTAGTTTGTTTGATGGTGAAGAAGAAGACGAATTCGCTGGTCTTTCAACCGAAGAGCAGTTTTACCAGCGTGCCTTAGGTCAACTGAATGGACAGAACTTTCGCGGGTCCATAACAACTTACCAAGCGCTCGAATCACGCTTTCCATTCGGACGCTTCGCCGCGCAAGCCCAGATCGAAATTGTATACGCCTATTATCGCAACCAGGATATGGAAGCAGCTAGGGCTGCAGCCGATAGATTTATCCGACTGCACCCGGATAACGAAAACGTAGACTATGCCTATTACATGAAAGGACTAGCGTCTTTCGAAGACGGTAGTGGATTTTTCAGTCGATTCTTGCCCATCGATCACACCAAGCGAGATCCAGGCCGAGCCCAAGAGTCATTCAGTGATTTTGCGCAATTACTAGCTCTGTACCCCGATAGTCCCTATGCGGCCGACGCCAGGTCTAGAATGGTTTACCTTAGGAATAATCTGGCCGCCTATGAGATTCATGTCGCCAATTATTACCTTGAACGCCTTGCTTACATTGCTGCTCTTAGAAGAGGCCAATATGTGGTAGAGAACTTCCAGGGAACACCAGCAGTGGCCGATGGCGTTGCAATCATGGTAGAAGCTTATCTGCGAATGGGATTAAGCGATCTGGCAGATACTTCGCTAGCTCTTTTGAAGGAAAATTATCCGGCCCACGCTTCTATCGATAACAACGATGATTTTATTATCCGTACAGAAATCACTAATCCATCTTTGCTCTATACCGTGACCTTTGGCCTACTCGGAGATAACGCAATAGAACCACCTCTAGCTCCAACCGGCCGTCCTCGCACATCGGGTAGTCAGGAAATTATCAATGCTCAGACAGAGCCCGAAGAAACAGCCAGTCGTAGTTGGCTAAATATCATTTCTCTCGGTGTCCTGAACTAATATAACNAATTGAATTTAGAATTNTTTNTAATTCTTNTTTTTAAGTTAAANGTAAATCAATNTTTCATTCGNACTTAAGGGGCGACGCTATATACATCANAGCTACCTTAGGGAATTATAGCCTTACNAATCGAACCACTTGCTAAATAATTAATCACCCATTGGCCAGGAATTGGTAATTGGNTAACGACGATCACGTCCAAAACCACGCTTGGTTAAACGAACACCAATCGGACTTTGCCGTCGTTTGTATTCATTGAGATCAACCATGCGTACAATTTTGCGCACAATCACTTCATCGAAGCCTTCTGCAACAATTGCATCTGCACTACAATCATTTTCCACATAGAGTTCTAATATCTGATCAAGTATGTCGTAAGGCGGAAGATTGTCCTGATCTATTTGTCCTGGAGCCAATTCCGCTGAAGGCGCCCTCTCGATAACTTGCGTAGGGATAACCTCATCAGGTTCGGGGCCATAGCCTGTGTTTCTATAAGATGAGAGCTTGTAGACAAGAGTTTTNGAAACATCTTTGAGCGGNTTAAACCCTCCNGCCATGTCACCATAGAGAGTCGTATAGCCGACCGCAATCTCACTTTTATTACCGGTAGTTAGAACCAGGGATCCCTTTTTATTAGAAATTGCCATCAGTACTACGCCCCTTGCCCTTGCCTGAATATTTTGTTCGCTGACATCTATTTCTGANCCCGCAAATTCCATCGCCAGTGCGTCCATAAACGCNGANTAAATTTCGTGTATAGCAATAACTTTGTAATTTACACCCAAAAGAGCTGCTTGCTGAGCTGCAGCNTTAATACTTAATTGGGANGTGTATTCAAAAGGCATCATTACAGCTTGTACTCTCTCCTTGCCAAGGGCATCGACGGCTATGGCCAGTGTTAGGGACGAATCGATCCCGCCGGACAACCCGAGCACCACACCTGGAAAATTATTTTTATTAACATAATCTCTAACACCTAACACCAATGCATCGTATACCTGTTCTTCCATGGAATGGTTAGANGCAATATTTTGCTCTGGAATCTGGCAGCTACCATTCGCGCCCACATTCACCTNCAAGAAATAATTTCCCTCGATGTAACTTGGCGCGAGAAATTGACAGGTCCCATCAGAATTGATGGCCATGGAACCTCCATCGAAGACTAATTCATCCTGCCCACCTACAAGATTGACATAGATGACTGGAACCNCNCCCTCGGTGGCTCTTTGCTGCAGTAACTGTTGGCGTTCTTCTAATTTGTTAATGTGAAACGGTGAAGCGTTAATATTGATCAACAGCTGTGCCCCTGCCTCGCGAGCCTGAACAANAGGGGCCAATTCCCACATATCTTCACAAATAGTAAATGCAANGCGAGTACCATGGATCTGGAAAACACAACCATCGTTGCCCGGCTTGAAATAACGCNGCTCATCGAACACCTGATAATTGGGAAGGCATTGCTTGTGATATGTAGCAAGGCGCTCCCTGCCTTTGATTAACGCAAGAGTNTTATAAAGACTACAATTAACCTGTTCCGGAAACCCCACCACAATATATCCTGGCAAATCTGCCTCGAGTATCTTCTCCAGAGCTCTTTCAATGCGAGCCTGCAAACTAGGTCTGATTAATAAGTCTTCAGGAGGATACCCAGTCAACGTCAATTCAGGAAAGACAATTAAGTGCGCAGATTGATTATCGAACGCTTGTTTAGCAGACGTAATTATCCTCTCTGCATTACCATCAATATCACCGACTAATAGATTCAGTTGCGCTAGTACCACATTTAAGCTGTCTGCCATAATAGCCTCAAATCCTCAGTTCCCAATTTTATATGCCTTGATCCTGATATTTTTTTTAGTTAAANCTTGANGCACTAATCAAGAGCGTTCCNNAGTGTCATTATCGCCGAATTTTCCTCAACTTGTCAGACTGNTACACTNGGGTCCTTCCGCCGCGACCCGGAACAGAGANATCTTTTGGAACTCACATTTAGCTCAATCCTAATACTAACACTTACCGGATTCCTAGCGGGTGGTATCAATACACTGGCAGGGGGCGGTTCTAATCTCACCATACCCGCTTTGATGGTGCTGGGATTACCGGCAGACATAGCAAATGGTACGAANCGCATCGCAATCCTTTTGCAATCANTTGTCGGCGTCGTCGGCTATGACAAATATNAATCGTTAGACCGCCCAGCAGTTATTCCTATCCTAGTGCCAACCATTATAGGTGGGATATTCGGAGCCATAGCAGCTGCTCCTATGCCGCATCTCTATCTCAAACCAGTGCTGCTTATCAGCATTCTCACTATGTCTATACTGATACTCGTAAAACCCGAAATAATTGCTCCTGCGCCGGGGACACCAATCTTGTCACCAACTAAGCACCTTGGTGCCGGTGNGGTTTATTTGCCGCTGGNGTCTATGNNGGATTTGTGCAAGCTGGTGTTGGTTTTATATTGCTAGCCGCCCTCGCCGGCGGGTTGCGTTATTATTTGATCAGAGCCCATGCGCTTAAGATGGCCTGCTCAATTGCATTCACGACCATTGCCATATTCATCTTTTTGGACAAAGTATGGTGGNTGCCGGGTTTGATATTAGCTCTGGGCTCCATTATTGGGAGGCTCTTGACCATGAAGATTGCTGTTAAAGCTTCACAAAGTAGCATTAAGTCGTTCCTATTCCTCATGACATTGTGAGCCGTAATAGCGGGATTCATTTTTTAGTTGTTAATGNGGACNNCCATAACATCTTCACTTCAATTAAATCTTAAGAGCCTCTCATAATCACTCATTACAGTAAATTTTTACGTGCCAGTTTTCTTTGCTTCCGGGGTAGTGTATTTTTACGGTGCAGTCTCCTTTTTCTCAAGCTTTAATACCATTTATTGAACTTAAGGAAAATTTCCGAATCCAATAGAAAATTGCAAACAGGATAGAACAATTAAGGGACACTCCATGTCGAACAAACCTTTTATTATTGCAGCCATTCTCACTCTCTTGGCCTTAATNCCACTCTACTTGCTNGGCTCACAACAATTTCAACTAAACCTGGCAAACCTACCGATTGCTGTCCTCTCACTTTTCGTGCTGCTACTCATCTGTGCATTCTGGACTAGTACGGTAGCATCTGGCGATGAATCGAGCAGTAATAATCACAGCCTGAGTGACGAACGTGAGAGCGGCAACGTCAAATGGTTTAATACCAATAAGGGATTTGGATTTATTACACGAGACACTGGTGAAGATATATTTGTACATTTTCGCTCAATTCGAGGAAAAGGCCACCGTGCGCTACGTGANGGGCAACGAGTAGATTTCATTGTTAGTGGTGGTGAAAAAGGATTACAGGCTGAGGATGTTGAAGTCATCCGATGATGACATCAGAGAATTAGCAGATACTGTACAATTTGNGCAACAGCGCAACTTTAACCGTTTGAATCCAATNCGCTTCTGTAGACGTATTNGAACCTCGTGCGTTATAGTCGAATAAGACTAAATAGTTCAGTGTTACTGCAANNNACGGAAACACCAAATACCTANGTTAAATCAATGTTTTAGAGGAGGATACGCCATGTCAATAATGCATTNACTGCGAGTTCTGGGTGGANTGATTGTCATTACCATGAGCTCCTTAGCCNTGGCCGTCGATGAAGGCGAACTGGCACCGGATTTCAGCCTCCCCTCAATTTATTCCAACAAACCGCAGATTTCCTTACAAGATTTGGCCGGCAAGACAGTGTACATTGATTTTTGGGCATCTTGGTGCGCTCCCTGTCTGCTCTCCTTACCACTCTATAACGATATGTACCACAAATATAAGGATCAGGGGCTTGAAGTCATGGCGATTAGCGTTGACAACCCTATCGAAGATGGCCTTGAATTCTTGGAAGATACTCCATTGGATTTCCTCATACCTTCGGACCCAGACGGCGATACAGCTGAGTTGTTTCAGGTGATCGGNATGCCGACTTCGTATCTGATCAGTCCAAATGGTGAAGTGAAACTAGTCCACATGGGATTCCGGAATGGGGATATGGAAATCATCGAAGCTGCAGTTCAGGAAGTCCTAGCTGGTAACTAGGTTAATGCGCCATTTCCGAGTTATGCTTACTGGAATCTGCGCAATTATCCTATTATCGGGGTGCGTNCAGGTGCGCCCGTGGGAGCGAGGCTATCTGGCAAGAAANGAAATGGCTTGGGAAGCGGATGCTCTGGAAAGCATGCTTAATGGACAAATCTTCTTTAGCAAAGAAGCCTCTTCTGGCGGGAATAGTGCCGCTGGGGGTGGCTGCGGCTGTAATTAATAATAAGCTGGGCCCTCGAAAAAATTACAAAGGCTAGCTAAGTGACTACCAAGCCTTCCCCTAGCCTTATCGCGCTCTCGACTACGGCACTNGCTTTGCCTGGCATCACANCAGCTGACGCGCCACCTGCGCAAAGCAACGTCTCTTATAAGTTCTCCAATTATCTGGAAGACGACTTGTCACGTAGTGAGGTTCCATTCGGTGACCTGGAAAGATATGACATAGATGTCCACCAGTTTCAGCTTATAGCTCCGATCGATAGGTCCTTTTCATTGCAGGTCGATGTAAATTATGAATCTCTCACAGGAGCGTCNCCCTGGTTCACATCACAAGGGGTCAATGGTGCTCCCATTGTCAACTTAAGTGGCGCCAGTGGTATTCGTGACGCCCGCACAGAAATTTCAATAGGATCAAGTTATTACCTCTCTAATGGCAGCTTGAGCGGCAATATCGGATATTCGGAGGAAGACGATTATCGNGCCAAGTACNTAGGGCTGAGTGGTGAACGCCATTTTAACAATGACATGACAACAGTCTCGTTAGGTTTAAGTTATTCCTCNGATGATATTTTCCCAACTGATGCAAAAGTCTTCAACCGNGTGATAAGCGAGAACAAGCACNGTACCTCAGCNGTTATATCAGTGAGTCAGATAATCACTCAGGTGTCCTCATATCAAATCGCATTGAGTCTGACCGAGCAATCCGGATTTCTTAGTGACCCTTACAAGCTGAAGGACATCAGACCCAATAATAGAACTCAGATCGCTATAACTAATTCCTACCGACATTTTTTTATCAGTGCCAACGCAGCTTGGCATGTGAACTATCGCTATTACCACGACGATTTCGGCATCAGTTCCCATACATTTGACATGCGTTGGTACCAGAATATAAGGCCTTNAATACAATTAGTNCCTTCAGTGCGTTATTACAGCCAATCCGCAGCTGATTTTTTCGTTAATGTAGATAACTTCCTGAAACCTCCTAGCGTATATCAGTCGAGCGACCATCGTTTATCAGCCTTTGGGGCATTCAGTGGCGGGCTCAGCTTTGTCGCTAATCTCGGNAGNTGGACAGCAACACTAACGGCGGAGCGCTACGTAAGCAACAACAGTTACTCAGCCTACGAAGTGACTCAGCCGAGCACGGCTCTGGTAAGCTATAATCGTATTTCACTCGGATTTGATTACACATTTTAATTACAGCTGTTCGATATCATGAATCTATCTTTGAAACGCTTTTCTTTCCAGGCTATGGGAAGTTATTGCGAAATACAGATCTACAATGAATCACGTGTCAACGCCAAACGCATAATCCGGCAACTTGCCGCCGAAGTCAGNCGTCTCGAGCAGAAATACTCGCGTTACCAACCTAATAGCCTGGTTACTGAAATCAACTATTCTGCGGGCAATAAACTTGGCATAAAGATTGATACTGAAACAAAAGCACTGTTCGATCACGCTTTGAGCTGTTTTGAACAAAGCAAAGGCATGTTCGATATCACTGCAGGCGTACTAAACAGNATTTGGGATTTCCAATCAGCCCGTGTACCTGCCCAAGTTGAAATCGATCAATTGTTGCCTATGATTGGATTCAACAAACTCAATTGGCGAAAATCGCGCCTTATGATGCCAGCGAACATGGAGATCGATTTTGGGGGNATNGTTAAGGAATATGCNGCNGATGCNGCGGCAAAACTAGCTCGGCGATTAGGGGTTGAGCATGGCCTGGTAAACTTGGGTGGGGACTTCGCCGTCATCGGATCCCAACCGGAAAATCGACCATGGACTGTAGGGGTTGCCAATCCAAAAGACCCCGACAATCTAATGGCAAAGATCGANCTGNTNGATGGAGGCTTGGCAAGTAGCGGNGATTACGAGCGCAGTTTTGTGCACGAANACAAGCGCTATAGCCATATTTTGAATCCTAAGACCGGTTGGCCATGCNCTGGCTTACGNGCTGNNAGCGTGGCAGCCAACCTGTGNACGGTAGCTGGTTCTATGGCCACTATCGCAATGTTAATGGATGAGGAATCCGGGCTGATCTGGTTAAGGAATTGCGGATTGCCAGTCGTGACAATGGCTTCAGATGGAAGTATCGAGGGGGTCAGATTGAAGAAGGATCNGCCGCAAGGTGCTATATAACCCTGCAGGCCTTTAATTCAATAGTTCCAGAGGTGGATCATCCAGGGCAGCCAATTGTTCTCGCAGTTCAAGAATATGGTTAGCCCAATAAGGATNTGTATTGAACCAGGGAAAACTCTGCGGAAACGCCGGGTCAGACCATCGTTTGGCCAACCAAGCGCTGTAATGCATCAAACGCAGTGTCCTCAGTGACTCTATCAATTCGAGTTCTTCTGCCCGGAAATCAAAAAACTCGTTGTAGCCTTCCACGACTTCCAGCAATTGCGCTTGCCGTTGATTGCGATCACCAGAAAGTAGCATCCATAAATCTTGTATGGCTGGACCTGTCATTGTGTCATCAAAGTCAACGAAATGGGGTTTNTCTTCTTTCCACAAAACATTACCAGGNTGACAGTCTCCATGGATTCGCAGGGTCATTAGTTCNCCAAACGAGTGAAGGCGTTGCTCNATANCCNCAATAAGATCACTGGATAAGGAAGCATAGGCATTGACCAAATCAGGTGGAATAAAATCATTATCAAGTAGAAATGAGCGGCTTTCCGCTGCAATTCGATCTACACTGAAGTTCTTACGATGTGAAAAATGATTAATAGCACCAACTGCGTGGATTCTACCTACGAACCTTCCCATTACGAGCAAATTATCCAGCTTATCTAACTCAGGTGGCCTGCCAAGAATCTGGCGAAAGATGGCAAACTGAAAGTCTTCAAATTCAATGAGCGTACCCTTATCTGCAAATGACTCGGGTGCAATAACCGGTATTTCAAGCTCAGCGAGTTCCTTGGTGAAGGCATGTTCTTCTAAAATCTGCTCACGACTCCAGCGTCCAGGTCTATAGAATTTGACGACGATGGATGAAGAATCCACTAAACCAATCTGATAAACCCTGTTTTCATAGCTGTTCAAANCAAAAATGCGCGCATCAGTCTCAAAACCGAGCGTTTCTACTGCTGCAAGCACCTTGTCGGGAATAAGTTGTAAGTACGGATGAACTGGGTCCATCTTTTACGGGGTAAAAAAACTAGATAGACTGCGCAAATGCTTTGCTAACACCAGCTTAGGTATCCTTGGTATCTGCCTTGGCACCGACTAGAGACACTGGGAACGGCGCGATATTGTCACCATTGGTAATCTTACTAACACCGCTCTTCTCAACTTCATCAATACGGATTATCGCCTGCATGGGAATAAAGCTGCGTTTGACACCACTAAATTCAGCTTTTAGCCTTTCTTCACTTGGATCGACCACTACCTGACTCTTTCCATCAAACACGTAATCTTCAATTTCAACGAATCCATAAAGATCGCTCTGATAAACCTGTTTAGCAAAGACCTCATAGACTTTGCCCTTGTTTAGGAAGGCTATTCTGTAGATTTCGGATGTATTTCCCATTAGAATCAGTCTCTTAGAGTATATTTCTAGCCCGTATGAAATACTGCTGAGCTATTGTAACAGGCACTACACTTAATGCTATTTTTCTTCAATTTTCTATATCTGGCTAAATAGATGAATTTCAAGTCATTATCGACTAAATCTGCATATTTTGCCCCCAAACTTATTTCTTTACTAAATCACTTTTAAAAATGTCCCCACCCTAAGTACTTCTAGATTTTGCTGTTATAATTCGCCCCTTTTCCCCTGAAGCTCATACAATTTGTGAAATCAAAACCATCTGAAACTAAATTCGACAACGCTCAGACTCGGGTATTCATTAAAACACATGGGTGCCAGATGAATGAGTATGATTCTGCACGGATACTAGACCTACTAANAGAGTCCCAAGACGCGACTGTGGTCGATGATCCAGCGGAAGCAGACCTTTTACTNCTGAATACCTGTTCGATCAGGGAAAAGGCACAGGAGAAAGTTTTCCATCAACTGGGTCGTTGGCGCGGTCTTAAAAAAGCTAATCCCAAGGTCAAAATTGCAGTAGGTGGCTGCGTAGCGAGCCAGGAAGGAGAAGCTATTGGCAAGCGTGCTCCTTATGTCGATGTGGTGTTCGGACCCCAGACACTGCACAGGCTCCCAGAAATGCTGGCAGAAGCCAAATCCGAAAGCCCAGTCGTCGATATCAGTTTTCCCGAGATAGAGAAATTTGACCGTCTACCGCAACCACTGGCGAATTCCTGTCAGGCATACCTTACAGCTATGGAAGGGTGTAGTAAGTATTGCAGCTTCTGTGTAGTACCGTACACGCGTGGAGAGGAAGTAAGTCGACCTCTGGATGACATAATTGCCGAGGCGGTCCATTTAGCTGACCAGGGAGTTAGAGAAATCAATCTGCTGGGGCAAAATGTTAACGCTTACAGAGGTCTCAGCCACGAGGGCCGGGTCGTCGATCTTGCCTTGCTCATTAACTATGTAGCAGTTATAGACGGTATAGATCGTGTCCGCTTCACAACTTCACATCCGATTGAATTTTCAACGAACCTTATAAAGGTGTATGGAAATGTTCCCGAATTAGTGTCTCATCTTCACCTCCCAGTACAGAGCGGTTCTGATAGAATCCTTGTCGCTATGAAGAGAGGCCACACTTCGCTCGAATACAAATCCATTATTCATAAAATTCAGAAAGAGCGCCCTGGCATAAGTATTTCGTCGGATTTTATTGTTGGCTTTCCAGGTGAAACTAACAAAGATTTTGAGGATACCATGAAGCTAATAATTGATATTGGGTTTGATACTTCTTTCAGTTTTATTTATAGTGCGCGACCTGGCACTCCTGCTGCAGAATTAACAAACAATACNTCCGAAAAGGAAAAAAAATATCGNCTATCAACACTGCAATCACAAATTGTCAAACAAGCCGCCGCAATTAGCGAATCCATGGTCGGCACAAGCCAAGAGATTCTAGTCACAGGACAGTCAAAAAAGGATACGGCTGACCTGCAGGGCCGAACAGAAAATAATCGAGTTGTGAATTTTAACTGTGCCGATCACTCCATAATCGGTAACTTTATTTCCGTGAAAATAACAGATGCTTTGCCCAACTCTTTGCTGGGCCAACTGTGAAACATCCCTGAAATAATAGCGTAATACTAGCGATAGCTTGATATACTTATNCTGATTCGATTTCTAAGAGGACTTATAACGGCTGCATGTCAANCNATACCCAAAATCTTATTTTGAAACCCGATAATGCCCAGCGTTTATCCAACCTTTGCGGGCGCTTAAATGAACATATCCACCAAATAGAAATNTTCCTTGCTTTAAAAATTCAGCANCGAGGTAATACTTTCCATCTGNGCGGGAGTGAGTCGGCAATAGCCGATGGNTTTCACGTATTAGAATCTTTGTATTCAGCTACTCAAACTGGAAAACTGCTCAGCCCCAGCCAGGTTCACCTTGCCCTTCAGGAAAGCCGACACACGTCAGAAGGTATCTTAGGAAGCGAAATTGACAGTCTTTTAATCAAGACTCCCAAAACTTCAATCAAGCCACGTAGTAACCACCAAAGACAATATGTACAAGGCATTAATCATCACGATATTAATTTTGGTATTGGTCCGGCTGGTACCGGAAAAACATACCTGGCTGTAGCCTGCGCAGTAGAGGCGTTAGTCCGTGAACAGGTGAACCGAGTTCTGCTGGTTCGTCCAGCTGTGGAAGCTGGAGAGAAACTAGGTTTTCTGCCCGGTGATCTAACGCAGAAGATAGATCCTTACCTACGGCCACTTTATGATGCATTGTATGAAATGTTGGGTTTCGAAAAAGTCGAAAAACTTATAGAGAAGAACGTCATCGAAGTTGCGCCTCTCGCATACATGCGTGGCCGCACATTGAACCATTCCTTCATTATCCTTGACGAGAGCCAAAACACAACAAGCGCCCAAATGAAAATGTTCCTGACTCGTATCGGTTTTGGATCTACAGCTGTTATCACTGGCGACGTTACTCAAATCGACCTACCTAAAGGTACTCGATCTGGCCTAGTGCACGTGAGCAAAGTGTTATTAAACATCGAAGAGATAGGTTTTACCTACTTCAATGCCCGTGACGTCGTACGACATCGCCTAGTGCAAAAAATTGTAGAAGCCTATGATGAATATGATCTCCAATCTGTCCCCAAACTAGGAACCCAGGAAAGCGCTCACCTCAATGAACGTGATAATTGAAATCGCGAATGATTGTGATTGCCAGTGGGCACCCCAACGGAAAACTTGTGAGAGCTGGGTTCAAACCGCTCTTGACGCGCTCGGTGAAAGCAAAAGGTACAGCATAAGCCTGCGCTTTGTGGATGAAGTGGAATCAGAACATCTCAATTCGGTTTACCGCGGCCAACACAATGCTACTAATGTATTGTCTTTTCCTGCTGAAGTACCGCCTATATTTAGCCACCAACTCGAAATTAATATACTCGGGGATATAGTAATCTGCCCAGCCATCCTGCAACGCGAAGCAGATGAACAAGGCAAGTCCTCAGAAGCTCACTGGACCCACCTATTGATTCACGGTGTACTGCATTTGCTTGGCTACGATCATGAAACAGATATTACCGCCGCCACTATGGAGCAACTCGAAATTAATATACTAGAAAAACTTGGATTCCCGAATCCATATTTGGTAGGGTAATCCTGTTATCGCAGGTATGGAGATCCAAGAGAAGCCAGCGAATGACTGATGACCAATCTAACCTCGATCTAAACCCCAAGTCTTGGATCGATAAAATTACACAGGTCTTTTCCGACGAGCCTACCGATACCAAAAGTCTGCTGGAGCTATTGCGCAATGCTGAGCAAGACCAGGTCCTCGATGCAGACGCGCTAGGTATCATAGAAGGTGCATTGCAAGTCTCGAGTATGCAGGTCCGAGATATTATGATCCCACGATCGCAGCTTGTGATCGTCTCTGCGAAACTGCCACCGAATGAAATCATTGAATTAGTTACAAAGGCCTCCCACTCACGATTTCCTGTAACGGGTGAGAATGTTGACAATGTAATAGGGATCCTGTTGGCTAAGGACCTTCTTCCGTTGATCCTGAAAGAAGAAACAGGAAAACTTGATATTAAAGATGTTGTGCGACCTGCTACTTTCGTTCCGGAGAGTAAGAGGCTTAATGTCTTACTAAAAGAATTTCGTGAAACGCGTCAGCATATGGCTATAGTTATAGATGAATATGGCAGCGTAAGTGGCGCGGTAACCATTGAAGATGTGCTTGAACAGATTGTTGGGGAAATTGAAGATGAGTATGACGTAGATGATGAAAGCCACATCAAGAAATTCGACGAAGAAAATTATATCGTTAAAGCACTGACCCCTGTAGATGAATTCAATGAATATTTTGGTACGCAATTTAGTAATCAGGAATTCACCACACTAGGCGGATTGGTATTACAGCAGATCGGTCACATCCCTGAACGTGGTGAGACTATTAACATTGGCCCATTTCTGGTAACCGTTCTCAATGCAGACAGTCGCCAGATTAAACTGCTTAAAGTTACTTCGACCCTTGTTGATACTCGTAAAAAAACAATCTAAATCCACCGGTGCCAAATATTGGACTCTAACTCTACCTGTGAACCTTGGTCTGGGTTATGCTTGCGTCCTTTTGCTAGGTTGTTGGCGGTGACAAAATCAACGAGTAATTTTGGGCGGCATGGCATCCAATAATTGGATAAGCAATTAATGAGTAGTATTAACCCCCAATATTCCCCTCAAGAAATAGAGGCAATCGCTCAGGCCTATTGGAAGAAGCATGATAGCTTCCTGGTTACTGAGGACCCCAACAAAGAAAAATTCTACTGCTTGGCGATGTTTCCCTACCCCAGCGGCCGCCTTCATATGGGCCATGTCCGCAATTATGCCATCGCTGATGTCATTTCCCGATACCACCGTATGCAAGGAAAAAACGTGCTTCAGCCCATGGGTTGGGATGCCTTTGGATTACCAGCTGAGAACGCAGCTATGGAAAATAAAGTTCCCCCAGCCAAATGGACGTATGGGAACATCGATTACATGCGCCAGCAGTTGCAACGACTTGGTTACGCCTATGATTGGACAAGGGAGCTCGCCACTTGTCATCGTAATTACTATCGTTGGGAGCAGTGGTTCTTTACCCGGTTATTTAAAAAAGGGTTAGCTTACAAAAAAGAAGCTGAGGTGAACTGGGACCCTGTCGATCAGACCGTGTTGGCAAATGAACAAGTAGTAGAAGGCCGAGGCTGGCGATCCGGAGCTCTAGTAGAACGCCGCAGTATTCCTCAATGGTTTATCAAGATAAGTGCCTTTTCTCAAGAACTACTCGACGATTTGCAATTCCTCAAAGGTTGGCCTGAAAAGGTCAAAACCATGCAAACTAACTGGATCGGCAGGTCGGAAGGCATTGACCTGGTATTTGAAGTAGCTGGTGGATCTGAAGACTCATTAAAGTGGCTGTCGGTATATACCACACGGCCTGACACTTTGTTGGGGGTAACCTATGTAGCCGTAGCTCCACAGCACCCGCTCGCTAAAAAAGCGGCTTCCACAAATCCTGGTCTTGCTGACTTTATTGAACAACAAATCAAGATAAAGGTAGCTGAAGCTGATCTGGCGACTATGGAAAAACTGGGTATGGACACTGGACTGAAGGCCATCCATCCAATTACCAATGCCGAAGTAAATATTTTTGTGGCCAATTTCGTACTGATGAGCTATGGCTCTGGTGCAGTAATGGCTGTACCTGGACATGATCAAAGGGACTGGGAGTTTGCTAAAAAATATGGCCTGGAGATAAAGCAGGTTATTAAACCGGCATCGCCCAATTCACTTTGCGACCTTAAGGATGCAGCCTATGTGGAGAAAGGTATACTGATTAATTCAGGCGAGTTTGACGGTCTTGATTTTGAATCAGCTTTCGAAGCGATTGCCCTACGCCTCGATAAGATCGGCAAGGGTCAAAAGGCCATAAATTATCGTTTGCGAGACTGGGGTGTGTCTAGACAGCGTTACTGGGGTGCACCAATCCCAATGATAAATTGTAATACTTGTGGTTCAGTTCCAGTTCCTGATGAAGATTTGCCGGTAATCTTACCAGAAGACATCGAGTTTGATGATTCGGGGTCTCCGCTTGGGAAAATTCAAGAATTTTTCAAGGTCGAGTGCCCGAAATGTCATGAAGAGGCGCAGCGAGAAACAGACACTTTTGATACTTTCATGGAATCGTCATGGTACTACGCACGTTTTACATGTTGTGATCAAGATGACAGCATGCTTGATCATCGGGCAAATTACTGGTTACCGGTGGATCAATATATCGGTGGTATAGAACACGCCATCTTGCACCTTTTATATGCCCGGTTCTATCACAAGCTACTCCGTAACGAAGGCCTAGTGAATTCAGATGAGCCTTTCACGCACCTGCTTACCCAAGGCATGGTATTGAAAGACGGCCACAAGATGTCCAAGTCACAAGGCAATACTGTCGACCCCATGCCTCTAATAGAAAAATATGGCGCCGATACCGTACGAATGTTCGTCATGTTCGCTTCCCCCCCAGATCAATCGTTGGACTGGTCTGAATCCGGGGTTGAAGGTAGCTCCAGATTTCTTAAACGATTGTGGAAAATCGTTGTAAGCCACCAACCCGTATCCTATCAGGGATTTTCTGCGCAGGTTTTCAACGAAAAACAACTAAAACTGCGGTTAAAGATTCACCAAACAATTCAGAAGGTCAGCGATGATTTTTCAAGAAGGCAGACCTTTAATACAGCTATAGCAGCCATTATGGAACTGATTAATGCAACCAGCAGGTTTCTAGAGAGTGCCTCCCAAAAGGAAGACAAACAAGTGGTGCAGGAAGCCCTCGAAGCGGCGATTCTGATGCTTGCACCTATAGCCCCACATTTTTGCCATGCTCTGTGGAATCATCTAGGACACGATGAAGCGGTAATTGAGGCGAAATGGCCACGGGTAGACGAATCAGCTTTAATTCAGAACACGATGTTAATAGTTCTCCAAGTGAATGGTAAACTTCGGAGCAAGATCGAAGTTCCTAGGGATATCGCAAAGGCTGACCTTGAACGACTTGCTCTTGGCGATGAGGCGATACAGCGATTCACTTCAAACGGAACTGTCCGTAAGATTATAGTCGTGCCCAAGCGCCTAGTTAATATTGTCGTAAATTAGGAAGCCGCTAACTAATGGCTAAATGTGCAAAATTTATTTCCTTTGTAATTTTTGTTATTACCCTTAACGAATGCGGTTTCGCCATACGTGGCAATGATGCTATTTCTTACCGGTTTGACTTAATCCAGCTTAACCTTCAACAGCCAAACAGCGAGCTTTCGCGATTTCTAAGACGCAGCTTGGATGTCGCTAATGTTGAAACACAACTCGGGATTTCAGCTGAGCCGAATTCCAACTCGGCAATTCTGAAAATCGGCGAAGAGCAGATTGCCAGTAGACCGGTAACATTTAATCCCAGAGCCAGAGCGGCGCAGCACGAACTGCGATTGTCAATTCAAATCTCATTTGAACAAGGTGAACAGACACTTATCAGGCCAGAAACTCTTTACGTCGAACGTACCTACTTTGAAGATCTAGAAAATATAGTTGGAAACCAAGAGGAAGTGGGAATTATTAGGAATGAAATGCGACGGGAGCTTGTAAATCAGGTCATGCGCCGACTCCAAGCCGCCAGCAATTGATTTCCAATGAAAATCAAGGCAGAGCAATTAACTCGTACCCTGGAAAATCAAAACCCAACAGTTTACTGGTTGGCTGGTGACGATCCATTACTGATGCANGAGGCAGCAGATCAGGTTCGCAAACACTATCNAAACAAAGGATTNGGTGAACGCCAAATATTNAACATNGATCGGANTTTTAACTGGGATAATTTNTCCCAAACAACGGACAACCTTTCTCTTTTCTCTGAGCANAAAATTATCGAGTTAAANCTTACTAGTTCAAAACTNGAAGAGGCTGGCAAGAATGCGCTACACGCTTATCTTGCCAAACCCAATCCAGAATTTTTGATTCTGATTATCAGTCCCAAACTGGAATCTAGTATGCTCAGCACTAAATGGTTCAAGATAATTGAATCGCATNGTGCCTTTGTCCAGATCTGGCCGATAAATCGGGAAGGTTTGGGGGCGTGGCTGACACGACGCCTGCTGCGGGAGGGCATTAGTGCAGAACCGAATGCGCTGGAACTACTTGTCGACAAAGTTGAAGGTAATTTGCTTGCGGCTACTCAGGAAATCGAAAAGTTGAAACTCCTCGTAAGCCAAGACAATAAAACCAATATTTCGCTCGATGTAAATACAGTGATGCAGGTCGTTGCCGACAGTTCACGTTATAGTNTATATCATCTCGTTGACGCNNCTCTTAAGGGCGATGCAGTTAGATCGCAGAAAATCCTGCGCACCCTTCGTGCTGAAGGACTCTTACCATTACCAATCCTCGCTNCAATTACCCGCGAACTGCGNACCTTGTTACCATTAATTGANAGGAAAGAGCAGGGGCAGGGTATCAATGCGATCATGCAAACNGCTCGCATCTGGTTCAANAAAAAACAGGCCGTNGGTAGCGCATTAGNTAGGNTAAACACACAAGACATTTGGCATTTTC
This sequence comes from Gammaproteobacteria bacterium, assembly GCA_002694855.1. Lineage (GTDB taxonomy): Bacteria > Pseudomonadota > Gammaproteobacteria > Pseudomonadales > Pseudohongiellaceae > UBA9145. Next base: position 9,765 of record NZNL01000022.1, on the reverse strand, counting down.
TCGAACACGCCAGACGCNTAGATCAGTCCATAAAAGGGATAATCAGTGCTAACTCCTGGGACGAGCTTAGCNTGCTATTACTGGCAATTAGCGGTCAATCCACAGCCACCATGGAACAGGTAGAGGTCTAACNTTTAATTTAAACCTCGTCGCTCCAANAACGGGGTTATGTCGGGGTCACGACCACGAAATTTCCTGAACAAGGTCATGGCATCATCAGCTCCTCCACGGGATAACAAAGTTTGTCGGAAATGATCCCCATTCTCTCTTGTTAATCCTCCGTTCTCCTTAAACCAATCAACTGAATCGGCATCCAGNACTTCGCTCCAGATATAGGAATAATAACCGGCATGATAACCNCCCATAATATGGNTAAAATAAGTACTTCGATANCGNGGTGGAACNGAATCTAACACAATACCGGCACCTTCAAAGGTTGATCGCTCAAATTCCATAATCTCATCGCCAACAGGNATTTCNTCCGGANTAAGNTGGTGAAGAGCTTGATCAAGAATAGATGCAGCAAGGTATTCAGTAGTCTCAAAGCCCTGGTTGAAAGTTTGAGTTGAAAGCACTTTTTCGAGCAATTCCTGCGGCATTGATTGTCCGGTTTCGTNATGAATGGCATAGTTGGCAAGCACTTCTGGCCAAATTGCCCACATCTCATTTACCTGGCTGGGGTATTCCACAAAATCGCGAGGTACGCTGGTACCGGAGAAATACGGATACTCCACAGCAGAAAACATACCATGCAGCGCGTGCCCAAACTCATGAAACATAGTGGTTACTTCATCAAACGTCAGCAGAGTAACCTCTCCTTCGGATGGTTTCGTGATGTTCAGGTGATTTGCCACGATTGGTCGGGTATTTAGCAAATTGCTCTGAGATACATAGGAATTCATCCATGCACCGCCCCTCTTGGTAGGCCGAGCATAGAAATCAGCTATAAANATTGCCAAAGTGGTTCCTGTCGTATCGTAAACCTCAAACACCCGCACATCCTCTTGGTAAACAGGTAAAGAGATTTGTTCCTTGAAAGTAATACCGTACAGTTGCTCAGCGGCGAAAAAGACCCCCTTCAGCAGCACATTATTAAGCTCGAAATAGGGTCGCAATTCCTTAGCATCGAAGTCATANCGGGCCAATCTGAGCTTTTCTGTGTAAAAATCCCAATCCCAGGACGCTAGTTCGAAATCTTGTCCGTCGTCANAAATCATTTGCTGAAGATCAACAGCCTCCCGATTGACGTTAGCAAGAGCTGGGGTCGTGAGTTCGGCGAGACGATTNTTAACCGCNGCCACTGTCTGCGCCGTGCGATCTTCTAGGATAAAATGAGCGTGATTGTCATAGCCCAGCAATTGAGCTCGTTCCGCACGAAGCCGCAGCACATTAGACAGCACTTCTGTATTATCGAAGTCACCACCCCGGCTGCCCCTGGACAGAGAAATGCTATGTATTATTTCCCGCAGGGCACGATTTTGCAACGAAGCCAATGCTGGCTGGCTGCTGGTATTAAGTAACGGTAGAACATATTTTCCATCGAGATCCCNCGCAGCGGCCTCTTCCCTNGCAGCAGTTATCAAAGCCTGATCCAGACCAGTCAACTCTTCTTCTGTATCCACGATAACGGCAAGGTCATTTACTTCACTCANAATATTTTGACTGTAAAGNGTTTCAAATGAAGCGATCTCAGCATTAAGTTCTTTCATATGCTGTTGCTCCGGCACACTAAGTGCTGCACCACCGCGGACAAATTCTGTATAGTATTTTTCAAGTAACCGCATAGACTCCGGCTCGAGCGCGAGATCATCGCGTTGTTCGTAAATAATTCCAACACGCTCAAACAAATCGGGATTAAGCAAAATATTATCTTCATGACCCGCGAGCCGCGGGGCTAATTGCTGTTCCAATGCNCGTATTTCGTCATTTGTATGTGCACTNGATATGGCATAGAACACTCTAGCCACTCGGTCCAGTAACTGACCCGTTAATTCAAGGGCAAGAATAGTATTATCAAAACTCGGTTGATCTGGTTGATTTACAATAGCTTCGATTTCTTCCAGCTCTTCTTCCATTCCACGTTCAAAAGCAGGNAAATAATGGGCATCCTGGATGCGGTCAAATCTAGGGTAGTTAAGATACAGCGGGCTTTCTTCGTAAAAGGGNTTTGTTTCTTCTGGNGTGGAAATAAATTCGACCACAGCTTCATTCACTTCTGCCAAANTTATAGGTTTTTCTGACAACTCAGGCTCAGAGCAACCGCTCTGNAAACTGACTAAAGCAGGTATAACGATTAAATTTAGTAATTTCGAATCCATTTCACGACATAAATCACGTAACAATCGAAACACACCAGATGTGTATGTTTTATAAACCAGTCGATGAATAATTTGCATTCAAGGGTAAGGGCGCTTTAATACAAATCTATTTTTTCCCAGCACCTATATCGGTATCTTTCTCTAGTTCGTATACTAGATCTGAAAATTCTTGTACCTTGTTTTCAATCGCGCTAAGCGCATCTGCAAGTCCTTGGTTATAGTAAAAACAACCAACTTGTTCCGCAAAAAATATTCAGCGGGAACTCTGCATCAAAACCCGCTACTTCAATTTCCAGTTCATCGCCATATACCGCTGCAGTCGTTGTACAAGCTCTTGCTTCGACTTNTGATCGAGTCGGATTTCCGACAATCTTAAGCCCCCAGTTGTCGCGCCAGGTCGAGAAAATCGCTAGCTGTATAATCAAATTCTCCAGCCGCTGCATTATTGTTTACTATTCGTCCTGGGCCTCGCTCCAATGGCCTGATAACGTAGGCTGTGCGCAACCCATTTCTTGCAGCCGCTCTCAAGTCACCGGGATGGGCCGCCACCATCATTACCTGTTCTGGGGGCAGACCTAATAGGTCGGCGGCTGTCAAGTACGCTTCAGGATCCGGCTTGTAATGTTTTGCTAGCTCCGCCGATAAGACCGCATCCCACGGCAATCCTGCATTCTTCGCCATGTTGGTGAGCAGAGCAACATTGCCATTGGACAGAGTGGCAATCACNTATTTAGTTTTCAGCCGGTTCAAACCAGCAACAGAATCCGGCCACGGTGACAGTCGATGCCAAGCCCGGTTGAAGTGATCCAATTCTTCTTCGCTGAGGCCGCTCAACTCGTACTCAACAACCAGTTCGTCCAAAATCATTCTGTGTAGATCGTCTATCTTGGTCCACGGCAACTCTCCGCTGCGTACCCTAGCCATGGCTGGACCATAACCGGCTCGCCAGTTATCCGCAAATTCACCCCAATCAATTTCAAAACTTTTGCGAGCCGACAATAACTGGCCTTCTCTGATAATCGAGGAACGCCAATCAACAACGGTACCAAATACATCAAAGGTAAGTGCTTTTACAGAACNCGCTACTCCGGACTGGGCAGATGCGGCTTCTAAACCGATAACGCCCAAAGACATAGAGGCAGGAAACACCATCANCTGCTTCAGGAATTTCCGCCTATTCCTTACTGGCTGACTGGAAGCATATTTTGAAAGGGAAGAGGTCATGCGCAATTAATCTCCGAGTGTTTGTTATTCCACTCTTTTACTTTACAGAGAATCGTCAGTAGCGCCTTTTTGTTATGACTGGCACNGTAGCATAAATATTTATTAATATCATCTGCCCTCCCAAAACTCGCTAATTANCTATTAGNCTGCAGACAAGAGGCCAATAGCNATTACATTATCTTAGAGANAAAANGTTTAGTTGGCACCCTATTGAAAGAAAACTATTAAGATTGCCACTGGGCAAAAGAATTTTACGTAAAGCGGCCAGATTTTCCAAAATAATCCGGATTCANCCTCNGGANTCCCCTGCTTAATCTCNTCAAGAATNTCGTTGCGGCGCCAGATCCAAGCGACAAATATNCAAAACGCAAACCCCAAAAGAGGCTGACTAACTTCTGTCGTGTAGGTAACAACCATATCGAACAGGGGATCAAAGTTAAACACAATAACCAATGCAATTAAGATTATGATCACGCCTATCATCATAGCCGCGTGGCGTCTTTCTACACCATGATGTTCTACGCAATAGGCAACCGGTACTTCTAACATAGAAATGGAGGAAGTTAAGGAGGCGATAGTCATGAGCATGAAGAAAGCTATAGCCACCAAGATCCCAATGAAGCCCATAGTCTCGAAAAGTGACGGTAGCACAGAAATTATTAAACCAGGGCCAGCGATAAGCCCACCGTTGTCGTCGAAAATTTCGACACCATTGCCCAGCGCTACATACATCGCGGGTAAGATTAGCATACCAGCCATTACCGCTATTCCTACATCCAGTAATGCAACCAGACCGCCAATCGTGGGCAGATTCTCCTGCTTACTTATATAGGACCCATAAACCAACATAGTTCCTACTCCAAGCGAAAGCGAAAAAAACGCCTGGCCCATAGCATCAACGAGTAAAGAGGGATCAGCGATACGTGTAAAATCCGGAATGAGGTATGCACGAACGCCTTCCAGGGCTCCGGGTAAAGTCATAACGTAAAAGATAAGTAAAACCAAAATTACTATTAGCGATGGCATCAGAAGTGACGCCCATTTCTCTATGCCGTCTTTAACACCCGCACTGATGATATAGACTGTCGCCAACATAAAAATTATGACAAAAAGACTATTTCGTAAAACCCCATCTTGCGTCAACCATTGCGCTAACCCATCCANNCCCGCCATACGCGCCAGTGGATCGAAAAAGAAAGCAATCATCCATCCACTGACAATGGCATAAAAACTCAGAATAAAACAAACCGTGATAATTCCTGCAAAACCCACCATCAAGGCCAGAATTCGACTCTTGTTTCCGGTAGAAATTGATCTTAACGCGGTCACGGCATTAGCACGTGCGTAGCGCCCTATAATGAGTTCAGCCATTAGAGCTGGATAGGCTAGCGCAAATGCCAGAATAAGGTACACAAAAAGAAACGCAGCTCCGCCATTAGTGGCGGCATTAGTAGGGAACCCCCATATGTTGCCAAGGCCAACGGCGGAACCCGAGGCCGCCATTAGAAAACCAAACCTGGAAGTAAACTCGCCTCGCGGGGCTGCCATCAGTGAGTAATCCCTTATATCGAATTTCTAATTATTAAGGATTTTGGCCTACGCAAGAGTAACCCAAGGCTTTGCAGTGGTAAATGGCGATCCATTATTGATCGAAAGATTCTAACGTAAAAAGAAAATTCGCAGCATCCGACAGAACAAACACTACATTCGAAACAAGTGACACGGCACCGTCCAAGTTTACTTCGAGGGAGGGGATACGCAGCCGATTATCGGAAGTGGAAAAAGTAGCGACCCCAGGCAGANTTGCTTGNCGAGGGATAANACTGTCAAGGTTTGCTTTAACAACCACCTCAGATTCTGAAGGGACAACATTAAAGTTTAAGCTAATAAAATNACTGCCGTTATCTATATCCACGGAAGTTATAAGCAANCCAGTAGCCGATTCAAAGANATGTGGAGCCGAGCTGAACCTTTCAGTAACCTCAACATTGATGTAAACNAAATCCAGCGGATTGTTGTATGTTTGAGTGAAATAAGGCGCATAAGGCGCTTTCGCTTGGCCTAAGGAAACGGTCGGAAGATCATCAATGGCATCGACAATCTGCATACCCTCACCCAGCACTTGCCCGAATACAGTAAACCCTCCATCTGTTACATCGAGGACTAGATTATCAATCAAGTTTACAAACCATTGGTTGGTAGCGCTGTTCGGGTCTCCCCCAATTTTTGCCATGGCCACTGTGCCCCGGGTGTTAGAGACGCCTTTAAATTCATTTTCTATTGGAGGATCTGTCGGTACATCGATAGGACCTTCGAATAGTTTGAATCGGAAGGCGCCTCCTTGCACTACAAAATCATCTATGGCGCGGTGGATATATGTGCCGTTATAGTCATTTCGATTCACGTAATTAAGATAATTTTGAACAGTTATTGGAGCTGTACCATCCAGCAACTCGATTGAAAAATCCCCTATACTGGTACTAACGCGGACAATTGTGCCTGCTCCGGCGCTAACAGCAAAAGAGCTGAAGAGAAAGAANAGNATCAGATAGGTGACATATTTACANGATATATGTCGNACNGCCGCGCACATGAAAGCTCCCAAAAGATGTTANTAGTACCGAGACTATTTTGACCGATGGAGCATAGGGTAAGTTTCATTAAGATTCAACTTTTCAACTAGGATGCANNCTCAAACCTATGCGAGTAAAAAAGACAAGCTTGAATATCACTGGCCAAAAAAAGCTCTGTTNATTCTCAAGCNTCTTTTTTTGCTGGCAACAATTAAATAGGCTATGCTAACTATTGATTCTCAACCTGCATATTTTACTTAGATTTGTTTTTTGTACTCCTTCAGCCAAAAATTTATTCATAGTGGTTATATTTTTTGGTGACTCAGTCTACTAACCAACAGTCCCGATCTCTAGGAATCGGTGTGGATTTTGGTACCAGCAACAGTGCTGCTGCTATCTTTGACGGCGAAAAAATCCATCTTTTAAAACTCGAGTCCAATTCGACGGTAATGCCATCGGCTACTTATATCAACGACGAGCATAGAATCGTCACCGGAAAGGAGGCCATAGATCAGTATATCGAAAGTAATATGGGGCGCACGGTAGAACTAAGCGCCGAAGTTCTTGGCGAGGCGCGCACTACCACGGGTCAGATTGGTGGCCATGGCCTTCCAGAGGAAGCAAATACAGGAAAGTTGTACGGCAAGTCGTTTGTAGATGCTAGTCAGAAAGGTCGATTATTCAGAGGCACTAAAAGAGTGTTAGGAAATCTAAATACGCCACGTCTTATAGTGTTTAATAAACCCTTTCGATTAGTTGCTCTTATCACTCCTCTATTATTGCGTATTAGAAAAAGCATTGAGAAATACTTGTTCCACTATCAAAGCAGGCCTGATTCTATAGATCATGCCTGCATTGGCCACCCAATAAATTTCGAGGGGTCTGACCCTCACCGGAATGAACGTGCACTCGGCCTTTTATCTGAAGCGTGCAGACATGCAGGATTCTCCAAAAAATGTTATTACCCTGAACCAATAGCTGCTGCGCTCAGTTACCTCTATGATAACCCGCTAGTCACCTACCAGACTTTGCTGGCTGTAGATTTTGGCGGCGGCACTCTAGATCTTTGCATATTGAAAAGGAATGAGAAAAATATTTCAGTTATAGCTACCCACGGCACAGGACTAGGAGGTGATCACATCGATCAGCTTCTGTTTCGGAAGCTTATCTTCCCTCTACTGGGAAAGGGTGAACGATGGCGCCGTGCAGGTGAAGACCGCGAGATTGAAACTATTTTCCCGTTTAAAGACTATGAAGACTTGTTACTCAACTGGACGGTGAGTTACATATTAAACCAAAATAAATATACATCTCCTATAATGCAGCGCATTAAATACGGAGACGAAGCCGCCCCCAGGTTTCGACGCCTTTATGACCTGATAAAAAACAACTATAGTTACCTTATATTCCAAAACCTGAAAGAAATGAAAGCTACGCTTTCCACGCTACTAGAAGCTAAACTGGATATTCCGGAACTTGATATCGAATTATTGGTCTCTCGTGAAGAATTTGACCAAATAATTAACGAGATCCTTAAAAAATTCCAAAGTGCTATCACTGAGCTGTTAGTAAAAGCCGAACTACGTGCTTCCGATATTCAGTTGGTTATCCGTACCGGCGGATCCTCCCTGATTCCAGCTGTTAAAAATATACTAGACGTTGAATTTGCCGGAAAGGTTATTGAACATGACCCCTTCACAAGTGTCGCAGTCGGGCTCGCTATTGCTGATTATAAGAACTTAGGATACGCACAATTTACTGAGAATCCTTCTGCCTTGGTGGGTTAAAAGCTGATTTCGGCTTAATTACGCTTTAAAACGAATAGTAAATATCGCGTTCATTAATGGCTTTCGTACAACGAATATTATCTAAATTCGAAGCCATTTATACCCACTCGCTCCCGCGGGCTCTACTCTTAAAATGATAGATTGAGCTTTTGCAGAGATCGCTAATAAACCATTACAATAGCCAGTAGCCCTTCCAAAATTAGCCGTTTTCCAATGAATGAAGCAAAAGCTGTCAGTAACAAAATATAACCCATGAACTTGATATTGTATGCCATCCCGTTCTTTTTCCTGCTCATATTAGTCGAGCTAGCGTGGGGGTTTACGCAGCATCGCAATACCTATCGCATTAATGATACGATCAATAGCCTTTCCATGGGCAGCCTTAGCAGGTTACAGAGCCTTGTTATCCTCGGAGTATCCAGCTCAATTTATGAACTGATTGCGGACCATTATCAATTAAGACAGTTGCCTGGAGACAGACTTTGGGTATGGATAGTTTGTTTCGTTCTCTATGACCTAGCTTACTATTGGAAACATCGGCTAGGGCACGAGATGGCTATTTTTTGGGGGTCTCACGTCGCCCACCATCAGAGCGAAGATTTCAACCTCGGTACGGCCCTCAGACAAACCAGTATCGATTTCTATAGCTTTCTATTCTATGTTCCTTTCTTTGCACTGGGTTTTCCCGCAGAGGTATTATTCACTACAGTCAGCCTCAACCTCATTTACCAGTTCTGGGTCCATACGGAACATGTACCAAAGTTAGGAACCCTAGAATGGATATTCGTTACTCCATCAAATCATAGGGTCCATCATGCCCGCAACAAGATCTATGTCGATCGTAATTACGGTGGCGTGTTCATAATTTGGGATCGCCTTTTTCGAAGTTTTCAAGAAGAACTCTCTAAAGAACCAGTGGTTTTTGGTCTTCGTAACCCGCTCAACAGCTGGAACCCAGTATGGGCGAATGTGCACGTTTACTGGCGTTTAATTAAAGACTTCATAAAAGCACCTGGCTTNATGAATAAACTGGCTATCTGCTTTAAGCCGCCTGGATGGCAACCTGAAGATATGGTGAGTAGCTGCAAGCACAGAGGTAATCTTGTAGATTTAACATCGCGCTTTGATCCGGTTATTCCCACTTTCAGCAAATACTACGTGCTAAGTCAATTCGTTATATCCGTGTTGCTTAGTCTTTACNTACTGCAGTATTCGTCATCACTCGGTTACGAAAAGACCGTCATAGCTGTGCTATTCATGACTTACTCTTTCTATATTCATGGTAGTTGGTTGGAAGATCGTCCANGCGCATTGGGATTGGAGATCCTCAGGATGGCTTNATTGATAGTGTTAATCCAGTTTANTTCAGTTCACATANTGCTGAAATCTCTAATTGACTTATATGCNGCACTCTCTCTCTTGGCTTTACTTGCGCACAAGTATGGAAAGTTTATGGCTGACACCCNAAATATCCACAATNAAANCCAATCAGAAGTTAAACTACGTACTACNACATAACATCCATATTATGTCAGTGAATCCGTTTTTATCAATATNGGTATAACCATCGTGTTTCCCAGTCTTTAATAACAATTTCCCAGCTAGAAAATTTATTTGTAAGCAACGCTNTAGAGGTTTCAGATTAAATCCGATTTAACGGGAATTCCAGTAAAAGCTGACCATTTTCTGGATCTCGCAGCTCGAACTGTACTTGGGATGCTTTGCCTAAGGCTTCAGTAAAATCAGCACCATCTTCATGATTGCTGATAATAAACACCACTCTGCCACTTATGTCATGGTTTGGCGGCAATTGTAATGGGTTAAACAAATATCCTGAATTGTTACTCAACATACCCTGGACAG
>NZNL01000021.1 GCA_002694855.1 Gammaproteobacteria bacterium | reverse complement strand
GTATTTTTCATTAAAATGGTTACCTCCGGCGTGTTGCCACCCGCTAGTGACATCAGTTACCTTTTCTTCGTCCTCAAAACTGCAAGCAACTACAAATACAGTCAACGAAACAATTGACAAGAACCTTTTCATTTTCCTAGTTATCAATTCGACAGTCAGTTAGGTAAACATGTCGAAGGGTTCGAAATTGCCATTTAGTAACCCGGACCCATTCCGATGCGCTAACCAGCCCTCTATCATCGTCTGATACACCCGACGAAAATCTGTTGTATAACCAAGATTGTCCCCTTCAGCGAGATTGGTCAGACTAGGCAATTCACCATAATGACCACCCTTGACGTTTTTGCCGGCTACAAACATGGTGTTAGCGGCACCGTGATCCGTCCCCATGCTTACATTTTCGGGAACCCGCCGTCCAAACTCGGAAAAGACCATCAAGGCAACATCGTCTGCACGACCGATCCGCTCAAGATCCTGCATAAAGCCATATACAGCGTCCGAGGTATAAGTTAACAAGCGACGATGCAAGTTGTTTTGAAAAACGTGGGTGTCAAAGGCATTGTTGCGGTAGGAAACGTAGTAAAGTCGGGTAGGCATTCCCGCCTCGATCAACGACACGACCTTGGGTAAATCGAGACTGTTGACCCCATAGTCCACTGTCGAACTGTAGTTGGACCAGGCTTCCCGAACTAGTGCTGAAGCCTCGTTGGCACTGCGAGCAATATCTAATAGAAAACGACGCGATGGATTGTCCACCGTACCCACATCATGGGTCATGGATAGCACGTCCCTTTCCTCATAGAAGGCCTCCCGCATAAACCGGTTTGGTTGGTCAAATACAACGGGGACGTGGTGCTCAGACCGGACCGCTAGCGACTGTCTGGAGGCTATATTCACCATGTAATTGGCTTGTACCTCAGGGGCCATTGAATCGGCAAGTCGTCCTACCCAACCATACTCTTCGCCGCTGTTTGGCGCCGCGGTATGCCAGTAGGCCATCGAGGTAAAATGGGAGAAAGACGGGTTCTCGTACCCGCATCCGTGAACGATGGCCATTTTGCCATCTTTATATAAACGCTCAAATCCGGCGAGGCCTGGATTCAATCCAAAATGATCATCAAGAACGCGCAACTCACCTTTCGGTATACCGATTTCTGGCCGGTGACGATAATAGGCATCATCGCCATACGGCACTACAGTGTTGAGGCCATCGTTGCCTCCCGATAACTCCAAGATAACCAGAATCTTGCCATTGGCTGCGGCAACTGCTGCTGCTTCGGCGGCCCGCCCTAGCAGAGATGGCACTAGAGCGGTTCCACCTAATCCAGCGATACTAAGTCCAGCCATACCTTTCTGGAGAAGGTCGCGGCGGTTAAGTTTTCTATCGAGCAGTTTATGATTTTTCATAACATTTATGATCTGTAATAAATAATTAATTAAGCTGATATTCCGGTTGGCTCATTAGCAGATGTAACGTCATGCGCAAACCGTCTTCCATATAGGTTTGTGCTTCGCTAATACTGGGCGTGCCAAGCTCTCTATCTAGGAAACTAACGAGCATCCGCCGCGAGTCTTCACCCGGCGCGACCCTCATGAAACGCGCAATAAAATAGTCCACCACTTCATTGCTAGTTTGTAGATCTTGTGTCTCCACCATTTGACTCAAATTAAGCCTAGCAGTGTGACGAGGAATCGGTTTTACGCGTTCAATGGCCATCTGCCAACCACGGAAACTACCATAGCGCGTATTGAAGTCTTCATCCCTGTCCGCCAGCATATTGGACTCAGCAATAATTTGTCCTTCACTTACGGATGATGGCTGGGTTGCAGATGTAATGTCCATACCTTCTCGAATACGCCTGGCTACACTCTGGATCTCCCGGCTGCCGTTACGGCGATCCGACGGTATAAAGTTAATATCAGGAAACAACACGTCTCGGGCAAAGTTGCCTCGTTCTAACAGTAAGCCTGGAGTTATCCAGCTGCGACCGCCGGCCCAACCCGCTACTGTTGGGGGACGGAACAGCGTCTGGCCCAGAGCACCAGTGGCACCGTTAAAGTCTGGGACACCCGGTACGTAATTGAGTCCAAGTTTTCGATAAGTAGAAACTGCCAGCTCTACTGGACTCTTTATATGGACTCCAACGGATTCAGCGTTATAAAAATCTTTTGAAAGGAAAATTGTCTTCAGCAGTGCAGCGACCTCGTAATCTGCTTCTCTAAAAACATTCCCAAGTTCGGTCTGCAAGTCCTTGCTTAGCTCGTCGCGCACATAGTAACGGTAGATTTTGCCGGCTATATACTCGGCGGTCACCGGTTGTTCCATGATGATATCGATTATATCGACACCGTCGAAGTCACCGGCGCGGCCTAGGAAAGTTTTGGTATCTGCATCATGCTGTTCTGTGTTGATTACAAATTCCAGATCGACATAGTTCCAGCCGGTGAAAGCCCGGGCCGCCTCACGAATATCAGTTTCGGAGTAATTTCCGACACCCATGGTGAAAAGTTCCATGATTTCGCGAGCAAAATTTTCGTTTGAAGCTCCTTTAACATTCACTCCGGCATCGAGGAAGGACAGCATGGCTGGGTCTTGAGCAACTGCCACCATGAGATCGCGGAAACTGCCGGTACCCATCTCTTGAAAGAGTTCGAGTTCAACAAGCAATTTGCGGTAATCCCGAACCTTACTCTCGTTGATGGCGAAGTGACCGTGCCAGAACAAGGCCATTTTCTCCTGCAGCGGCGTGTTAGTGGCAACCATGCGATTGGCCCACCAGTAAGCGACACGGTTTGTCTCTAAAACGCTCGCCCGCAGCCAATAGAAGAATTTGTTTACTACTGGCTGCAGCCTTCGATTGCCATCTTGTTTAACCTTGATGCCCAGCGCTTCTCCCGTTCTCTTTGCCAGCTCGGTTGTTGCTGGCCTGCTAGGAGGAAAAGGTTCCAGGCCAGGGTCATGAATGCCAGAGTGGTCAAAGGNNTNCAGATGTNNATTTTCAGTGCTATCGAAGTACACCAGACTACGAACGGCTTCCTCTGGTGGCATGATAGCCAGAGCTCGTATCTCATCGGGGGTACCGCCAAACCCGGCCCGCTCCAGAAGGTGCGCAGCCGTATCATAGTTCCAGTCGGTATTTGATATTGGCGAGAGATCGTTCTGCCAAGAGGAGAAACCTGATTGTTGAGCACCAACTTTCCCCGCTAGCAGTAACGCAGCGATTCCAATAGCACCAAGGCCCAGAAGCCATCTAGATCCAAGTAACATTGGCTTAATTCCCCAACTCTCTAACCGAACGCCCACTTTAATTCTATTTTCCGTAACAGGGAACAATATTTTTTTCGTTTACTCCCCTGGCAAGCCAAAAACAAGTAGCTCATCATCATCGTCCCGACCGCCCCCCGCCACGGCAATGTATTGCTTACCGTCATACATGTAGCTCATAGGTGGTCCGTGCAAGCGCTGGTCTACCATAAGCTCCCCAATAAGCTCACCGGTCAATTTGTTGTGCGCTACCAGGATAGAGCCATGTGCGTCGGGATCAATCTCATCCTTTTGGGCCAAATAAGAAATGAGTAGTGTTTTGGTAATCAGTATCCCGCCTTCAGCAACCACGTCTTTATAGACGCTGCCCATCGGCGGTAAATTTAAGTGTTCCAGCATTGGATGATTTGCCGGGCCTTTACCGAAGGGTATCTGCCAAACGTGCTCGCCGGTATCCAGATCAATAGCCGTGATGCGGCGGTAAGGGGGTTTTAATAGTGGCAGGCCGAAAGGACCAACCTGGCGATCCATCTGAATGACATAAGGCCAGTCCGAAGACCCTTCAGGTGGCTCGACAAGTGACATTCCATGAGGCCGTGTTGCGGATGGGATATAGAGAATATTAGTTTCGGGATCGACGGTAGCACTGGGAAAATTAGCACCACCTCCAGCACCCGGAACCACAAAGGTAGACCGTTTCTCGTTGCTGCCACGCACGATGGGCGGGGTAAAAATGGGGCCGAGCACGAACTCTTTGGCTAATTCTAGAGCAGCCTCTGCAATCTCGGGCGTGAAATCGATGAGATCATTCTCACTTATACCCTGCCGGTCGAAGGGTGCTGGCTTGGTCGGGAACGGTTGCGTAGGATGTGCGCGCTCACCAGGTACTGTACTAGGGGCCACTGGCCGCTCTTCGATCGGCCACACCGGCTCTCCTGTGATGCGATCAAATACATAGGTAAATGCTGTTTTTGAAACCTGAGCAACAGCCCTGATTGGCTTACCGTCTACAACGATATCCACCAAGTTGGGTGCAGAAGCAATATCATAATCCCACAAGCCATGGTGCACTGTTTGGAAGTGCCAAAGCCGCTCACCAGTATCAACATCTAGCGCCACTAGGGATTCGGCAAAGAGATTTTCACCTAAACGCATGCCGCCCCAGTAGTCGTTAGTGGGCGTGGACACAGGCAGGTAAACGATACCTGCTTCATCGTCAGCTGACATATAAGTCCAGACGTTGGTATTCCCGGCTGTGCGCCAAGAATCATCTTCCCAGGTTTCGTTATAGGGCTGCCCTTCCTGAGGAATTGTATTGAAGCGCCACTTCAATTCACCAGTATAGGCATCGTAGGCGCGCACGTGTCCGGGAGGGCTGCGGTTCAACATGGCATAATCATAGATCTTTGAACCGACAATGACGGTAGTTCCAACGGCAATCGGGGGCGCGCCATGGCTGATGTTATTCATCTCAAACTCGAGCTTGCCGAAGTTTTGTTTCAAATCGACAAAGCCATTGTTACCGAAATTGACATCGGGTTGCCCCGTTTCGATGTCAATGGAAACCAACTGTTTACCTATGGTTGCCAGGAAGATTCGCTCAACCTCACCATCAGTCCAGTATTCGATACCACGGGTCTGAATCGGCGAGAACAACGGTGGCCCGGCCAGATAACTCTGGGGGTCAAACACCCATAATTCCTGACCGGTAGCCGGATTCAACGCCGCTACCTGACCATGATTCGTGTTTACATACATCGTGTCGCCGATGACTAGCGGGACGGCACGATAATCTCCGGTGGGATAGATCAGATCCTCTGGCAGATTCAGGTCAGCTGACTGCCACCGCCACGCAATTTCCAGATCGGCAAAATTACCGGCACCAATCTGGTCCAGCGGTGCGTATTTGTCCGAGGCATGATTGCCTCCGTGGTGACGCCATTCACTGGAGATACCCGACAATTCTTTTTCACCTTCCGGCGAGCAACACATTAGCAAGACTGGTAACAGGAAAACGAAAGGTAGTCTCTTCATAATGGTTTTTCTTTTGGTTTAGTTTTTAATTGAAAAAGCAAGTCGGTTACTTCCTTACCCACTTCTGCAGACAACCCCCGGAAGGACTGAGATCGCATCCCCCAGTCAGTCCAGCAAAAATATTACCCAGGTTATCCGCCGCCATGCCTTCCGGTCGAGTTCCGGGTATATAGTGTTGTAGTGATCCGTTAGTACGACCAATGCGCACTCCCACCTGAAAGCCAGGGTTACGGGCCATGGCTCCGGGACCCCCTTCAGGTGCAATAGAGGGACCTGGCAACCGGGCACCTGATTCGGAATCAGCAACCACAAATGTTCCATCTACCAGTACGGTGATTCCACTGGGCCGACCAAAGTGACGCCAATCATCGAGGAAGTCCAAATTCTCATCCAGGATCTGCACGCGGTTATTCGAACGGTCTGCGACATAAAGCCGCCCTTGGGCATCATAAGCCAAGGCATGGGGGCCCATAAATTCACCGGGGCCGGCTCCCATTTTGCCTACTGCCCTCACGAATTCACCTTCAGGCGTGATTACTACCAGACGATCGCCATCCTGCTGCGCATTGGAAGGACGTGGCCAGTGACCATCGGCAATGACAATGTTTCCATCAGGCATGACTGCACAAGCGGTAGGCCCAATGAAGGTGTCTTCAGCTGCACGGGAAAGACCAGCCTGACCTAGGCTTAACAGGTGCTCTCCCTCCTGACTGAACTTATGGATCTGAAAACCACGACCCGCGGTGGTAGGATCGTCGCCGAACGGCCCGCTATCACCCGCCCATAAATTGCCATCGTTATCCATGCAAAAACCGTGTGCCTGCACAATCATGCCGTCACCAAAGCTCTTTAAGATCTGACCATCGGCGTTGATGTAATTAATGGGTGGTTCGGAACGGAAAAGCATCCACAATCCGCCAGTATCATCAGGAATTAATCCGATGGCTGCTCCCCACTCTTGTCCAGCCAAGAGCGTAGGCCAGTTCTCTATCAGTTCATAGGGATTGTCCATCGTGCTTGTAGGTCGACGGGACAACTGGATTAGCTTCTCCGTCTCGCTCAGTCCAGCACCATTCACTTGTGCAGTTCCGGTTGGTGCCATTAACAACACTACAGATATGAAAATGAATGAAGCTATCAATTTTTTTGTTTTATCCATCAACATTTCCTTCTTCTGTTAAAATCTTCAGGAATAAAAAAAGGCCAGAGTAAAAATTCAGTGATCTGACTTTTCACCCTGCCCCTTTCCGCTATAAAACGCCAGCAAGTGTTAGCGCCTTATCCTAAACCGACAGCAATCTCACCCAGATGGCAAGTGCTGCCAAACACTACCTCACTGATTACTGCTTCTCTTTGATTACCTGGCACCTGTTTCTGCAATACCAAGCTCTTGCACGCGGGCTCCGCTGAGGCGATTGTCCATCGCGTAGTTACCTTCATGACAAGCGTACTCATACTGCTTGTAGTTGTTATCAAATTCATAGGGGAACGCGACCGTCCAGGGAGCTTCGTAAGTCTCGGAATCATCAACGGTAAGCGTATATCGCAAAGTATCTTCATCCTCGATGGTGAAGGTCTCGATCATTTTGCGACCTTCATTCTGTACGGCATTACCACCACCGGAACCAGGCGCGCGCATATTACCGACATAGCGAAAATTAGTGGACTCAATAATCAGAGTATTGCCTTCCCAGTGACCGCGTGGATCACCTTCCCACAGCTTAATTTTTTCATCAACATGATTGCCGGCATCAATGGGAATGATACGCGCGTTATGGATCATCTCACTGTGAATCATTACGTAACCTGGTGACTGGATGATCAGTTTGCCGTTGTTATAGGCCGTTGGCATCATCATCCCGAACACTCCCCGAGACAAACAGCGATCTCCGGATTCAACGTTAGCGGCAGAATCATGTTCGTGCTCAACATTGAACCTTTTTTGAGTCAGAGCTTCTTCAGTAAAAGCAGGTCGAAGTCCGTTGGGTGGATCGACAATCAGTGATGGCGCATCTGCCTGGGCATCGGACCAGTACCAGTCGAACCAGTAGTTCTCNTAGGCGCCTACTCCTCGGCTGTTTTCGAAGCCATCCCAGACGGCTCCCTTGCGGGCCTCGTCACGGGTCTTGATGAACTCTGCGAGTTCTTCCTGGTTGGGCACCCGCCCCTCGAACTGGTTGGGCATCTCTAGGGGTGTAGCCGTTGCTCCAACATTATTCCACATACCCGTGATATTTGGCTGGCCATCAGAAAGGATTTCCGGCTGCCATTCCTGNGCTGTGAGTGTCAAGGTAAATAGCGATACCGCAACAGATAACGCAGGTGCCGCTGCTGATTTCACCAAGCCAATCAAGATGTTAGCTGAATTCGTGCTCATAGTTCATACCTCCGCGAGAGAAGGGATTGGGCCATTAGTATAACAGGTAAGAAACTGGACGAAATCGTATTCNGCCGCTAAAAACGGCTTTATTTGCTGACTATTGGTGAGCAGTTCAGCGACTCTAGTTTTTGGTGAGGAATCACTAGGGTAGTGCAAGAGCCATCAGTCGTTCTATCTCACCTCCGACACCTCCACCCAGCGCGAATACAATGTACTGCTTACCGTCGGCCATGTAGGTAATTGGTGCGGCGTGAAAGCGCGCTGGCAATTGTATCCACCATAGCTCTTCGCCAGTGGCCTTGTCGTATGCACCTAAACGGTTAGTCTCGAAACCCTGCCCTATGAAGAGCATAGTTTTGGTCAGCAGCGGCCCGCCCAATTTCTCAAAGTTCCCCATGGGCGGCAACTCAAGGCCTTGCAAGTCTGGATGTTCGCGCGGCCCTTCGCCTACCGGCTCATGCCAAAGCTTTTCGCCTGCATTCATGTCGAATGCAACTAGTTGCGAATAGGGTGGCTTAAATAAAGGCAAGCCACGCGGTCCACTCAAATCTCTAACCCGTGGTCGTATGGTTAGGTCTGAGTTAGGGTCCTGCGGTGGTTGGATATTAACTGTAGAGAAGTGTGCCCAGCTCGGCACAAACAGATTATTTGNCTCTGGGTCAAATGCTGCNCCCCACCAGTTCGCNCCTCCACTCCAGCCGGGACGAATAATATTGTCACCCAACGCCGGAGGTGTATATAAGGGGCCACTATTATACTGCTGGAATATTTCCAATGCCTCCGCACGAATCTCCGGCGTGAAATCGATAAGATCGTTCTCCGTTGCACCGTTCGTCAAAAANAGCGGAGGTTTCGTGGGAAAGGGTTGAGTTGATGAAGTGCTTTCCCCAATCACTTCCGACTGCGGTACCACTCGTTCCTCAATTGGCCACACCGGTTCGCCGGTAGCGCGGTCGAATACAAAGGTAAATCCTTGTTTGGTGATTTGAGCAACAGCTTTTATTTCGCGCCCGTCAACCACTATATCAATAAGGTTTGGTGCAGCAGGTGGGTCATAGTCCCACACCGAGTGATGTACCATCTGGTAGTGCCAAACCCTTTCACCCGTTTTGGCATTCAAAGCAACCAGTGAATTGGAAAACAGATTGTCACCACGCCGGTGACCTCCGTAATAGTCCGGGACCGTTGTTCCAATAGGCAGGTAAACCAGCCCTAGTTCTTCGTCTACACTCATATGGGTCCATACGTTTGCCCCGCCTGTATGGCTCCACGCTTCGGNGGGCCAGCTGTCATAGCCATACTCCCCAGGCTGAGGGATTGTGTGGAAAACCCACTNCACCTCACCAGTCCGNGCATTAAAGCCACGCACATGTCCCGGCGGNGCTTCCAGGTAGTCCGTTCCTTCGGTCATGGCGGAACCCACGATGACAACATCACCNGCTACTACTGGTGGTGAGCTTACTGCATATAATGAAGGATCTATGGTGCGACCCAAGCCTCTTTTAAGGTCCACGCGGCCACCGCGACCAAAATTTGGATCTGGTCGACCAGATGACGGATCAATTGATAACAGGTAAGTACGACCACCAGCGTAAAAGAGACGTTCTTTTTCACCATCAGTCCAGTAAGCCAGGCCTCTTGTCATAAACCCATGCACCGCAGGACGACCATCAAGATACAGAACCGGATCGAAACTCCACAGGGTTTCACCACTGATAGGATTGATGGCAGCGATCTGTCCCAGTGATGTCGTAGTGTAGAGCACACCATTCACCACCAACGGCGTCACCTCATATGCATAACTACGAAAGGAACCCCGCTCACGNATAGTGTCATTGGCGTCACGGATTTCTTCATCAACTGAGATCCATGTCCAGGCTACGCCAAGACGATGCACATTATCAGTATTGATCTGGTCAAGAGGCGAGTATTTGCTGTGACCGGCATTTCCACCATAATGGCGCCATTCGCCATCTATGGCTCCAATCTGGGCAACGCCATTTGCACTCACTAAACACACCAGGGCGAACCCAGCGCATAACAACATCCTAATAGAACTAGCGGTATTTTGAAGTGGTCTCATAGCCGGCTCCTCCCAATCCATTAAAGCCTATCAGGCTATGTCAAAACCGACTATAGCTGGCATCAGAATTTTATTGGATAAAGAAGAGATTAATGTGACGGAGTGTGGTTTACTCCTTTTTTTTTAACCCGCCCCTCCTGAAGGTCCATGAAGGTCAACGCATTGTTTTCAAATTTAAGAGTGATCGAATTAGCCTCCATGGTCATGGGACCTTCAGCCGGAGTAATTCTGGCAGATTTTGGAGCCGAAGTTATAAAGGTCGAGCCTCCTAATTCCGGTGACCTGAACCGCAACTGGCACAAAATTCCTGGTCTACCTGTTTCCGAATTTGCCTACCCCTTCCAGGTGGATAACCGCAATAAGAAAAGCGTGGCCTTGGATCTAAAATCAGAGGCAGGTTATCAAGTGCTATTAAAATTGGTTGAAACAGCGGACGTATTGATCACCAACTACCGCCTAAAAGCGCTGGAGCGCTTAAAATTAGAATACGAAACCATCCGCGATATCAATCCAAGGATTATATATGCGCTCGCCACAGGCTTTGGTGAGAAAGGGGAAGAACGGCACAATCCTGGCTATGACGTAGTAGCATACTGGTCTCGTTCTGCCATCGAGACCCAGATTTTTCCGTATGATGGCTGGTTGCGCCCTTTTCCTTATGGCGCCGGCGATCACCCCAGCGGAATGGCACTTTACGCCGCAGTCATGACCGCATTGTACCAGCGCCAACAAACCGGAGAAGGCAGCAAGGTTTCAACTTCGCTCCTAGCCAACGGCGCCTGGGCCAACTCCGTAATGCTGCAAGCACAACTGGCCGGCGCTCAATTTAGGGAACCTAGGCCACGGCACGACTCGTACAACTTTATCTCCTTGCATTACCCCACCAAGGATGAGCGGCTTATGAAGTTATGCATCGTTAATTTCAAGAAAGACTGGAAGCCTTTCTGTAAAGCCATTGGACGCAGTGATTTCCCAGATGATGAACGTTATGCAACTCCAGAGGCTCGTGCCGAAAACATGTCATCACTAATCCATGAAATCACAGAAGTATTTAAGACACAGGACGTTGGCTACTGGGACCGCGCATTGAAAGAAGCTGATATTCCTCATGCTGTCGTGCCCACTTATAAGGAAGCAGTCGACGACGAACAAAAAAAAGCGAATGACATCATTATCCCGCTGGACCACCCCAGCGAGGGGAAAATGAGAACCGTGAATAGCCCGTTCCAAGTGAGCAGTGCCGAGAAGATAAAACCTGGGGCGGCCCCTAAACTTGGGGAGCACACAGTGGAGGTTTTGGAACAGATAGGTTATTCCGAAGAGGCCATTCGTAAAATGTTCGATGACTGCGTGATCGAAAAACCGGTTTCGTAGTTTAATGAAAAACCACCTTTGACACCTTCCCAATCATGGTATCGAATAAATTTAGATTTCTGACTATCACTGCCGTTATTGTTGCCAACATGGTTGGCACTGGTGTGTTCACCAGCCTGGGTTTTCAGTTATTGGACATTCGGTCCGGCTTCGCGTTATTGATGCTATGGGCAGTGGGGGGAGTGGTGGCATTATGCGGAGCAATGACCTACGCCGAACTTGGCGCTGCGCTGCCCCGCAATGGTGGCGAGTATAGCCTGCTCAGAAGTATCTATCATCCAGCAGCAGGTTTCGTGTCAGGGTGGATATCATCAACAGTCGGCTTTGCTGGTCCAACTGCTCTGGCCGCTATGACTTTTGCGGCCTATGCCACCTCTACTCTGCCTAGTGGTTCAAATCCTTTCTTGGAAAAAGGGCTCGCTGTCACGCTATTACTCATCCTCACACTCATACACGCTACTAACCATCGCACTAGCGGGGGAACACAGGAGGTTTTCACCGCATTAAAAATCACTGTGATCATTATATTCATAATTGGCGTAAAGATTTTCACCGACACGCCACAACCTCTAACCTTTCTTCCTGCAGAAGGTGATGGCGCATTACTCACCAGCGGCACCTTCGCCGTAGCACTCATCTATGTAAGCTTTGCCTATACTGGTTGGAATGCAGCAACGTATTTGAGCAGCGAAGTGGAAAACCCACGGCGCAATTTACCTTTGGTCCTAATTACCGGGACCTCGATCGTCACAATACTCTATCTTGGGCTTAATTTTTCGTTTCTATACGCAGCACCGATGGATGCCATGGAAGGACAGGTAGAAGTGGGAGCAATTGCCGCCCAAGCAGCATTTGGTGAAGCGGTCGGCGGAACTTTCGGTATTGTCCTGGCGTTGCTTCTTATCTCTACCGTTAGTGCGATGACTATGGCCGGCCCACGGGTGATCCAGGTAATCGGCGAGGACTTTCCAGCCGTCAGATTTCTTAGTCGAACCAACAAAAATGGCATTCCCACCACAGCTATTTACATCCAGGCTGCCATCGCTATGGTGTTTATACTGTCTACCACCGTCGAATCCATCATGGTATTTGCGGGGTTTACCATGGCCCTGAACAGTTTCGCCACTGTCTTTGGTATTTTTGTTTTGCGTCGACAACAACCGGATTTGGAAAGGCCCTACCGCACGTTCCTATACCCACTTCCACCGCTGATCTATTTGATTCTTACTGCCTGGACCCTAGGATTTACCCTAATTAACCGGCCAGTGGAGGGGCTCTTTAGCATCGCTATTATCTTAATGGGTTTGGTTATCTACTTTATAACCGCGAGACAACGGTAGCCATTCATTTGGCGGTCCCAGAATGCAATTTGGCGATAAGATTATTACAGATTATGTATTTAATTAATTGGGGTTGCCAAACGGATCAGTAGGCCGTTCTTCGGATTCCCCATCTAGCCTTCTAGCTCCAGCAAGTATTCCGGGTAGAGAGTAGTTCCCTTCATGACAGGTGTAGTCATATATCTTATCACCGGGTGACATGCGATTAAGCATCATTTCTCCTACCCAAGGCTGTGTATAAATTTTAGGATCAGTGATGGTAAAGCGATAAACAATTTCGTCTTCTGAAACAACGGTAAAGCGTTCGTGAACTTCGAAGAGTTCCGATGCTCGAAGTACAAAAGATGAAGATTGAGGATGAATATTGTTGGTATGTACAACCAGAGTGTTACCTTCCCAGTAACCAATAGAATCGCCCCGCCATTTCTTGTGCGCACCAGTCAAGTGTTCGTCACTTAACCGAATAATCCGTAATTCTGCGCCCGCTTCGACATATAGCACTACATAGTTTTCATTTTGAACAAATTGGAAGTTGGCGCTGATTGGCACAATGGGCCCCGCGGGCGGCACTGGGCCGAAATCGAGAAGACATCTTGGACCTGGCCCCGCCATTTCTGGCCCGTCCAAATTCTTGAAGCCAGCCTTCCGCCATACACCACGAAATGTATTTTCGAGGGCATCATCCCGTAAGGGAATGCGGCCATTCGGCGGGTCTATTACGATCGAAGTACGATACTCCCCGTCAATCCTTAACACATTTTCAACACGTTTGTAGAACTGATATTCTGCGGCGTTATCCACAAATAACGTTACCTCTGGAGCTTCAATGGGACCTTCTATTGGTGCTGCTCGGTCATCTAACTGGGCAATTTTAGTTAACTGAAATTCTTTCGCTTCCTCTAGAGTGTAAGTTTTTTTCTCACCAAGCTCTTCAGTTCTCTGAAAAGGGGTGGCCGTTTCAGTTGTCCAATTTCCTTGTAAGTTGGGATGGCCATATGCCGTTAGATCGGGAGTGAACTCATTGGCGTAACCTGAAATTGCGGGGATAAGCAAAGCTGTTGCGATAGCGCAAGAACCTGTTACGAGATTACGCATACGGTTTCAAACATTTACTTTCAATGATAATTAGACAGTCCAGACTACTTTAATTCTATTCTATGTATTCCCTAACCAATCTCAATCCACTAACGATTCGGAGGAACCTCGTACTGATCGATCAATTCTGGTCTTGGCCCTTCCGTTGGAATGCCGGACTCAAACATCAACCGTGAGATCACTTCTATGGTAGGTAGTGATGGTCCGCGCGGAATATGGCGGTGTCCCTCGGCGATAAAAAGCGGTGTCCATCCACGGTAGTTCACCCGATTCCAGACGTGAGGATCAGCGCCGTGATCAGCCAGCAGCCTGACTACCGACGGAAACCTCCCATACGCGGCACCGTGCATTGCAGTCTCGTTATTCTCATTTACCGCATTGACATCTGCTCCTAGCTCGAGCATCAAGCTAGTTGCCGCCAGTGCTTCTTCTTCCGTACCGGCTTCTTCCTCCGGCGCCCTAGTGCCTAAACCTGCCGCCGCCATCAAAGGTGTAGTGCTGCTGAGATTGCTCCAGAATGGATTGGCACCCAGATCAAGCAGCGTTCGCATCAAGGGAGCGTCCGCTCGATCGGCGGCCAGTAGGAATGCAGTTGAGCCTCCAGTCTCGAGTATGGAAGCCGAATTTGGCTGTCGGGGCGCGCCCTCAGCCAGAGGAAGATTTACGTCGGCCCCCAGTGCCACGAGCTCCCGAACAAATTCGAGGGAAGTCAGATTCCCCGACCCAATAGGTGGGGGATCGCCCCGATCGCTAGCGTCAGGCTTTCGCACCCAAGCTACCGTATGCAATGGTGTGAAGCCAGAACGCATGTCGTTCGGATCAGCTCCCGCTTTCACGAGCTCAATCGCAAGTTCGAAATGACCGTTCCGGACAGCCAAAAGCAAGGGGCTAAGACCTCGATTAACAGGCTGCGTGGTGGCGTTATTGCCTGCCCTTGCGGTCCGTTCTCTGATACGGGAGAGAATACCATTTAAGTCCACTCCTGCTTCAATCAACGCCAACGCAACACCGATGTGGCCTTCACGCACTGAAAAGAAAAGTGGTGTGAACCCTGATCCCAACTTTCGATTTATATTGCCCCCAGCATCGATAAGAGCTTTAACTACAGACGTGTGCCCCTCTGCGGCAGCCCACATGAGCGCCGTTTGTCCACGCTGCTCCTGAGCGTTGAAATCGGCACCAGCGGCAAGCAGTGCCTTCACCGCCTTCAAACTACCAGCGCGCGCAGCGATCATGAGGATGGTTTCTCCTCCTTCCAGTGACTCATTGGAATACGCTCCAGCATCAAGCAACAGTTCCACAAGCTCTCCATTGCCGTTCATAGCAGCTAACGAGAGTGCCGTGATGCCGTAGCGAGTCTCAGTATTAACATCGGCACCGACTTGCACCAGCTTTTCAGCCAGATCATTATCATCGTGGTATACCGCCCAATGCAGTGAGCTCATTCCATCTACTTGGGTGGCATTTACGTCGGCACGTTCATCTAGCAAGCGATTAATAAGCGGGTAGTCTTGTCGCTCCACGGCATCCGTAAGCGCAGAACCCTGGGCATGGATTGGCGCAGAAACCCACGTTAGCCCTATGCCTATAATCAAGGCTAGAAAGAATGCGCTGACAAATGGTCCATTTTTCAGATTTTGTCTCATTTTCTGTCTCCCGCAGCTCATGCACTTTTCATGATTTTTGAGAGTCTGCATAAAAATTGTTCCAACTATTTATAATCAAACCGGCACAAAGTCGAAAAGATCCTCAACCTTTCCCTTGCTATCACCGAAGGAGCCCAAATCGATGCCGACGCGATCAAGCAGCGTCAAGTGGAGATTTGCCAGGGGTGTGCCACTGTCATACCTTATGTGACGACCACCCCGTAATCCAGTCGATGCTCCACCTGCAACGAGAATCGGCAGGTTCGCGTGGTCGTGCAAACTAGGGTTGCCCATACCACTACCGTACAGATAAATAGTATTGTCCAGCAAAGAACCATCCCCGTCTGGTGTTGCCTTAAGCTTTTCAAGAAACTCGGCAAAAAAACCTACATGATATTGTCCAATCTTGGCGATCTTCTCAAGTTTCACCGGATCATTGCCGTGGTGACTAGTGGGATGGTGTGGTTCCGGCACTCCTATTTGCGGATAAGTACGATTATTCAGCTCGCGCGTAAACTGAAAGCTGATTACTCTGGTGATATCAGCTTGTAGTGCCAGCACTTGCATATCGTACAAAAGAGTGGCGTGATCACCAAATTCTGCAGGCACGCCGACCGGGCGGGCCATGTTGGTGGTGAATTCCTCTTCATCCGCCACCTCGGCACGCTGAATCTGACGCTCAATCTCACGGATCGTTTCCAGGTACTGATCAACACGGTTCTTGTCCCCTGCCCCCACCTCACGCTTCAATCGCCCAATATCCACATGAAAGGAATCAAGCAGGCTGGCGCGACTTCTTAACAGAGCCGCGCGTTCTTCGGGAGTACTTCCTTCTCCAAATAAACGTTCAAATATAAGACGAGGATGCGCTTCCGAAGGCAAAGGTGTCGTCGGTGAAGACCAAGAGATATTGTTTTGATAAACGCAGGCATAACCATTGTTGCAGACTCCTGCCAGCGGATTTATATCCATGGACAGTTCAAGTGATGGCAGTCTTGTTTCCTGACCTATCTGCTTTGCAGCGATCTGGTCAATTGTTGTTCCCAGGTGATAATCCGAACTCTCTGTATGCCTGGCAAACGCTGCGCTCAAAAACCCAGAGTTAGAAGTGTCGTGTGTGCCAGGATAGGAATTTTGTAGTTCCAAATTGGTAACAACTGTGACTTTGTCTTTAACGTTTTCTAGAGGACTAAGAATGGGTGTCAACTCGTCCAGTATTTCTCCTCCCTGCGGCGTCCAACGTGCATGATCAGTTCCCATCGGCACAAATACGAAGCCGAGCCTGGGCACGGGCTTAGCCGGAGTATTTGCCAATGCAGTTGCTGCTGGAATCATCGCATCGAGCAAAGGCAATGCCAGCGCTGTTCCTGCGCCTCTGAGAAACGTGCGTCTGGGTAACGCTTTCTTAGTAATGATCATAATGATGTCCTCATCTGAAAAGGTGCGCTCTTCACTATACCTATAACAAGCGATGAAAAACGGTAACCCTCCGGTTCGGCTTCGCGCACTATCTTACGGATAGCAGGTGCATCGTAGTATTCAACCCCCCGCCCAAGCGCAAAAGTCATTAACTTATCGGTAATTGTATCAGCTAATAATGCTGGTCGGCTTAATAACCCGGCTTCAAGGCCTGACACGCCGGCTAAATCATCCATATTGGGAAGGCCACCGGCCACATCAACGGGGCCATTATCCCCGTCATGATCCCGCCAACGACCGACTACATCAAAATTTTCCAGAGAAAACCCCACTGGGTCTATAGTGTTGTGGCAGCTTGCGCATACCGGGTTATTTCGGTGGGCTGCAAGTCGCTCCCGCATTGGTAGGGAGGCAGCTACTGCCGCTTCGTCGAGAGCCGGCACATCGGCTGGCGGTGGCGGTGGCGGTGCCCCGTAAATATTGTCGAGAACCCACACTCCTCTCAGGACTGGGGAAGTGCGATTTGGAAAGGAAGTTACTGCTAAAACACTGCCGTGCCGAAGCAAACCACCGCGCTCGCTTCTTTCAGAGAGCTCCACGCGACGAAAGCGGCTACCATAAATACCCGGTATTCCATAATGCTTGGCTAAGCGTTCGTTTAGGAAGGTATAGTCTGCGTTCAATAGATCAAGTACGCTGCGATCTTCACGCAACACGCTATCTAAAAACAATTCAGATTCCTGTCTAAAAGCCTGTCGCAGATTGTCATCGAAATCCGGATATAGTCGCACATTAGGGCTGAACGCTTCCAGATTACGTAATTGTAGCCATTGACCCGCAAAGTTCGTCGAAAGATTTTTCGAACGGTGGTCCGCCAACATGCGGCGCACCTGTTTCTCCAGTTCTTCAGGACTGCTTAGCTTACCCCGCTCAGCTACAGCCAGCAGTTCCTCATCGGGCAGGCTACTCCATAGAAAGAAAGAAAGGCGGGATGCTAGTTCGATGTCGCTAATGCGATAACGAGTAAGAGGTGCAACATTGTCTGGTGCCATCTCTACACGAAATAAGAATTGTGGATTCATGAGCACAGCGCTAAGAGCAGCAGCTATTGCTTCATCAAAATTACTTTCAGTGCGTGTTTTTTGATAAAAATTTATTGGACCGACGATGTCAGACTCGTCTACCGGACGGCGATATGCGCGCCGAGTCAACTTAGACAGTATTTCTCGAGCACAGGCTTCTTCTTCACTAGTTTCTGCAGGCTGGCAGACAAATAATTGTCGTCGACTTGGTGTATCTCCTGGACCTTGCGTTGCATATGGCCCCGTCACAGTTACCTGATAGACGGCTGGATTAAGTCGAGGGTGCCGAATTTCATTGAAGTGAGACTGCAATGGTTGCCGCTCGCTTTCCAAAAGTGATGAGGATATTTTGGGGAAAGTAACGCCCAGATCGTGGGGTCCTGCGGTCACCGGAACACGGGCTTTGAAATCTTTGTCGACTTCTGAATGATCCGATCCATTTGGCCGAACCACCATAAAAGTTTCAGCGATTTCTCGATCAATGAGCAACTCTACTGGCTGGGGGTCGGCATTAAGTAGCCCGCCAATGTCACCAGTGCGATTCCGTGCGAGCCGCACCTGAATGTCGTACTCCCCGTCCTGTGGAAAGGTGTAGGTTACAGACACTCCGCCCCGCGTGCCGATTGGGAGCCCGGAAATATGTTCTTCCTGAGTAAGATCCGGCGGCACGCTGATAACATTGCTCTGTATTGAAGCCTGGACTCCGCCTATTGCCAATCGACTTATTTTTTGTGCCGCAGAAAGATAACGATCAAGCAATAATGGAGTCAGGTCTCCCACATTTACATTGTCAAAGCCATAGCCACTTTCGTCAGGAGGCAGTAAGGAGTTGGCATCAATGTCGAGTTTCAATAAATCTCTGATGGCATTCTGGTATTCGGTACGATTGAGACGGCGCAGGGTTTCTGTACGACCCGGATTCGGGTTTGCAGCAGCCACTTTATCAAGAGATGATTCCAACCAGGCAACCATAGCATGACGCTCTTCAGGCGAAGGCGATGGTATTCCCACTGGCGGCATAGTCCCAGTACGTAGTTTTCGAATGACTTTTTCTAATACTTCAGCTTGTGCACCAATATTAGCTAGATCCACTGTATCTAGTCTCAAGCCCGCCGTTTCTAGCTGCTCATTGTGGCAAACGACACAATACTGGTTAATGGCACTCTTGGTATCAGAAGCGGAGTTTTGTGCTATGGGGGTTAGAGATGCTTCTGCGCTGGTTGCCGACACTGGGGAACCCGGCACAGTCGAGTCCTGCGGCCCACAAGCCACCAGACTCAATGCGAGCAGAGAGGGCAATATTTTAGGCTTTGGTAGGTGCATATTCCTACTCTCTATAATCACCCAAATAGTAGCTCGAACACTGCCTTGGTGCCAGCGATCTTGATGCCTTAGCAGGAGGTTTCACCACAAACTGGGCCGCCAATGAAGTATATTACATCACTACAACTGGCCTGTTCAGCTCCTTCCTCAATCTTTATCTTGTATTAAAAAGAAAGTTCTAAATACTGCACCCTAGCAACTATCTGAATCGCGCCCCGCTGCGTGCAACAAAAACTAGCTTTTAGGTTCGAGGCACACGGCTGCCAGCAAGGATTGTTTCAAATGGAAATAGTCGTTGAGTACCAGTCCTCACATTTTCGTAGTTATCAACAAAATCAAAGCTCCCCTGCTGTAATTCCAATATAGCAATATCTGCCTGAGCTCCGACATTTAAGGTCCCTTTGTCACGTAAGAAGGTAAAAACACGAGAAGCATTGACTGTTCCACAGGCAACGACCGCATCCAATTGCATGCCGAAGTTTAATAGCTTGGACATGACATTGGGATAATCCACAACACCAGGTGCACTTCGACTGTTTGAGAAACCATCAGTTGAAATCGTATCGGGCCAAAACCCGGCTGCCATGATGGCATCGAAAGTATCCCATCGAAGATGATCGACACGGCCATTGGCTACATCGAACCAGATGCCTCGGCGACGTGCTGCGAGCACTTCAGGAAAAACCTGCCCGGCTCCATCGATAATGGCGTTAGGCGGTGGCGCGTACATGTGAGTTACAATGTCACCGGGTTTGAGTTCAGCCACCAACTCACTCATCGCTGATTCCGATTGCCCCATGTGAATCATCAAAGGCAAATTGAAAAAGGAAGCCACTTCCTGAGCGCGGCGAATAACTAATAAATCGTTAACAGTTACTCCGTTGGTCATTCGTGCTTTCACGCCAACAACATAATCCCGGTTCCTGGCTATTGCAGCTTTTGCTAATTCAACATCAGCCAGTGCCAAGTCTGCCGTATCACCTTCAGGAATGACGCCACGTCTACCGATGTTGATCAGCACGCGAGCTGGTTGCGGGGCAGATCTCGCGATTGCTACCACCTCGTCAATTCCATCTGCCCCAGCGGAACCGGCATCGACCCACCCAGTCACTCCATCAGAAAGACATATATGGGGTCCCTGCGCATCCTGTGCGTAATGGCCATGGATATCTAAAAGCCCAGGCATCACAATTCGATCTGTCGCATCTATTTCTTCAGTGGCATTTGCACCTATATTAGGTGACACAGCTACGATGCGGCCCGATGCTACCGCCACATCTGCAATAGTGTCGATATTTAAGGAAGGGTCGATAACACGACCACCTCGCACAATCAGATCATAGGACTGCGCGAACAGATCGAGTGGCCGAGCAAATAAGGCAGCGCTCGCAGTGAAAGAGATGAACTGGCGGCGATTTGTTTTTTGCTGCATAAGTTTACCTATCCTCTTAACTGTGACCACCGATCAGCGAGTCCGCTGTACTCTGGAATGTCCAAGACCTGAGCCACGATATCGGGATCTAAGCGCCGTTCGGGACCACGTTTAAACTGTCCATCTGATCGTAATTCCCCAAGCATTGTTTGATAAAGCGAAGCTGCTGCCTGATAGACCTGCACCCCATGAATGTCTATCGAACATGATGTATCACTGATTTGATCAACAGGGATATTTAGAGCAATAAGAGGAATGGAAATATTCGAGGCGATTTCTTGTACCTGGTCTGGACGCATACTAACAACGAAGAAAGCATCAGCTCCTGCCTCAGCAAAGGCATTGCCTCTGCGAATCGCTTCCCGATGATCTCCTGGGTTATTACCGATCCAGAGGCAATCGCTCCGCGAGATAATGACGTAGTTTGGATCGGAACGGGCTTCGACTGCAGCTGTGATACGCTCGACCATTTCTTCTACTGGCATTAACTCACTGCGCCCCGGACCAAGATGTTTGGGGTTGCGTGTGTCTTCAATATGGGAACCAGCAATACCTGCTCGTTCGTAACGACCGATACTGCGATAGACATTCAATGAAGTCTCCCCGCCTTGGTCAGCATCAACTATTGCTGGAACCGATACGCCACCGGCAATACGCCCTCCTACCTCTACCAGTTCGGCCAAATCCACGAGACCCCAGTCTTCGATGCCGAAATGCATGCCAGCTATCATATTGCCACCGACATATATGGCGGGAAACCCAGACAGTTCAGCTAGTCTGGCCGTATAAACTGTGTAAGCTTCCGGAACCACTGTTACACCGGGCTCAGCTAAAAGTTCTCTTAACCGGGCAGACTTAGATATAGAAATTGAAGAAGTAATGTTCTCCGCTGATGCAGCTACCATGGGAGCACCCGCTGCAGCCATGCTTCCAGTAAACAGCGCTGTACGTTTAATGAAGTCTCTTCGTGATGATCCAGTCATGATGATCCTCTTCCCGTTCATATTTTTTTGAACGAATGAGAATAGAACCTTTATCTTTGCAAATCCACTGTCTGACGCAAGACTCGGTTCACTTGCACTATTTCACCGGGAGGTTTAGAGTTTTCCCAGCTCAACTTCCCCCATTTAGAATCAGGAAGCGCACCATGAAAAGAACAATAAAAATTTTTAGTTTAGGAACCGTTTTCCTTACAAATTCTTTATGGGCACAAGAATCTAATGTAACCGATAACAATGAATTACCTGTGAGCACTTCTGAATTTACTGACCTTTATCAGCAAGTTTCTGAACCGCGTGGTCTAGGCGGTGTCGTCGGATATGGCCGCGGCGCATCCTTTGTTGATATCGACAATGATGGGGATGATGATCTGTTCGTAGCCGATACCGATGGACGATTGTTTGGTCCTCCTTTCGGCATATCTATGATCTATGTTAACGATGGATCCGGCAATTTTCTGCCTGGCGAATTCAATCTTAATCCTGCCGACTTTCACGGCACCTGGGTGGGATCCTTTGCTGACTACGACAATGACGGCGATCCGGACATGATGGTAGGTAACGGCGGCTATACTAATTACTCATCGCTAGTGCTACTCGAAAATCGTATCGATCAAAACCAAGGATTTGTAAATGTGACCAACGAGGCTGGGTTGGGACAAGGCTCTGCTTCAGCCGAGGCGAACCCCTGGTGGGGTGTCTCCTGGGCTGACTATGATAACGATGGCTGGCTCGATGTCATGGTGACCCGAAGAATAGGTCGACCACTACTTTTTCACAACCAGCACAACGGTACCTTCGATGAACGAGGCGAGCAACTTGGCATAGCGGAAGCTCCCCATCAAGATGCAAAAAATCCAGTCTGGATAGATTACGATGAGGACGGAGACCAAGACTTGTATTTGGCTGGTATGGACTGGCATGCGTTCTATCGCAACGATGGTGAAAGTCTTGTCGAAGTTACTCAAGAAATATTCGCTGAAGCGTTGGAAGGCCACAGCGGACTGCCTGCAGTTTTTGCCGCCGCCAGCGCCGACTTTGACCAGGACGGTCATGAAGATATTTATCTGGGTCGCTGGGACTCACAAGATTACATTTTTTTCGGTGATGGAAACGGACATTTTGATCGAGTCGGTCGAGAGGGCGGCATAGATACTGTCAACCATGTCAAACAGTCAGAAACCGATACCAATCCAATGACTAATGAATTACGCATAGCTCGGCGCAACGCGCGCCTTAACGGCCTATCTGGCGAAGAAAACGCAGGCATAGCACCCTATGAAAACACTATGGGATTAGGTGTCGGCGATTTTTTCGATGACGGTTTTCCTGACATAGTAATCGGTACGGGCGAGCCTGAGTTTGTTGCCGCCGATGTTTTCCTCTGTAATCGTGGTCAACGACGATTTGAGCGCTGTACTGATCAGTTTATTAAACCGAATGAAGCCCACACTATGACCCGTGCACACGGAGCAGTATTCGCTGATGTTAATCGGGACGGTTTTACCGACTTTTACTTTAACCTCGGTGGCCATCCGCCCTTTGATTTCGCTCAGAAAGCGGAATCACGTGAGACAAACAAATTATTCATGCGACAAACATCCGAAACTGGCAACGCTGCCTGGCTGACCCTGAGTGGTACGCGAAGCAATCGAGACGCAATTGGCGCTAGAGTCCAATATGGAACAGGAGACCTCACACGGTATCACTACATACGTTCCACCCAAGGCTTCCAAAGCCAAAACAGTATGACCTTGTTGCTGCCTCTTGGTGATCAGGAATCAGTACCTGTACAAATAAAGTGGCCCAGCGGTGTAACCACGGAATTAACCGCGACTGCAGGACAGCATTACAATGCGGTGGAGCAAGCAACTCCTTAGTTAAGGTTTTGTCTCGTCTATATAGCCTGCGATCACGGTATCTAAAATATCCAGGGGCAATGCGCCTTGACCCAGCACGGCATCATGGAACGAGCGAATGTCAAAGGCCTCTCCCAAGTCAGCCTCGACTCGTTGCCGTAATTCCAATATTTTCATTTCACCCAGCTTATATGCCAATGCTTGTCCCGGCCATGATATGTAGCGATCGACTTCAGCTCGCACATTCGCTGCTGATAAAGAGGTGTTGTCACTAAGGTAATCCAGAGCCTGCTGGCGAGTCCAACCTTGGGCGTGAATACCGGTATCTATAACAAGGCGGCATGCTCGCCACATCTCATAGCTGAGCCGGCCGAAATGTTCATAAGAATTTTCGTAGATGCCCATTTCAATTCCGAGTGTCTCAGAATAGAGTCCCCAACCTTCACCGAAAGCGCTGAAGTACAGTTCTTTTCGAAAGTCCGGCAACTCCTCCAGTTCCCTAGCTATGGTCGTTTGATGNTGATGCCCCGGGACGGCTTCATGCAGTGTCAAAGCCGGCAATTCGTAAAGCGGCCGCTGGTCCAGAGCGAAGGTGTTCACCCAGAAAGCACCTCCGCGAATACCACCGACCGGAGAAGAGTTATAAGATGCAGCTGTGTAGTTCGGTGCAATCTCCACCGGGACCGGCACTACACCATATGGAATCCGTGGCAGTCTGCCAAAANATTCGGGCATGAGGTAATCGATTTTCTTCGCAATAAAGGACGCTTCTTTTAAAAGCTCTGTTTCATCACTCGCATAGAACTGGGAGTCCGTACGCAGGAACTGAGTAAACTCTTCGAAGCTGCCATTGAAACCGGACTCCGCTATTACTTCCTCCATTTCCGTGTGAATACGTGCCACTTCGCTAAGACCAATGTTGTGAATCTGGTCAGCGCTCAGGTCAGTACGTGTCGTATACACTTTTATTTGGTGAGCATAAAACGCATCCCCATTGGAGAGATCCTGCGCAGCAATACCCTCCGTTGCCATTGGATAGTATTCGTTTTGTAAAAACTCGGCCAGCTCTCGGAAAGCCGGGATTGCGTAAGAGCGGATAGCTTCGCGAGCTTCAACACGTATCTGNTCCTGAACGACAGCGGACAACCGATCGCTTACTTCGGCAATAGGTTCAAACAGACTGCTGTTGTCTGGATTGTCATAGACTTGGGCCCGCACTGTCGGCAAAACCCCGTCGATAATGACCTTGGGTAACACGAAACCCGAACGCATTCCTTCGCGCATATTGTCAATGTTCTCGGCAAAGTAACGTGGGAATTCACGAATACGGGAGACATAAGCACGATAATCTTCCTCGGTAGTCATGGACACTCCATAGCTTGCTCGCAAAGCGCCCGTAAAAAAACTGGAGAAAGTATTGAATGGAATCCGGTCCGTATTCAATTCCATGCTTTCGATGGAAGTCTCAAGGACCCAGGCTAAAAGGTCATAATTGATTCGATTTTCCGCGCTTAGGTCAGTGCGGCCAATTTCTCTGAGTTGCAACAAGAATGCTCGCTCGGCACGCAATCGGCGACTTTGATCCAATGGTGAAACTTGTGGCAATAAGTGGTTATAGTCTTTCATTCCTGCAGCTGTTGCTAGAGTTGGGCTCTCCGCCAACCGGTAACTCCAGTAGTTGTCCATTAAAGATTGCAATCGCGAAGTTGCGGGATTTTCAGTAGAAACATCTTGGCCCAGCACATTGAACGCTAAGAGACAAAGTACAGTCGTTATTTTTATGGTTCTTGTTGTTCTGGGCATGAGTCAGTCCAAATAGTCTTGGGGTTATTTATCACACAGTTTGAAACGGTGGAGTAACAAATTCAATAATGTTAAAAGTGGGCACTAGTCTGAATAAGCAGGATAAGTGAATATACACTTGAATATCACGCGTTCTTTGAATTCGATCTCATTTTTTTTCTAAACTCTTAAAACAAGAAATCTACAATGCCTGATTACAAAGCCCCGATTCGCGACATCCATTTTGTTCTTTATGATTTGTTGGGAGCGGAGGAACACTATCAGCGCATCGGCGCTGAAGAGGCCAGTCGCGACCTAGTGGAGGCCATTATCACTGAAGGCAGCAGGTTTGCTGAATCAATTTTGGCTCCGCTGCACCGGGTAGGCGATGAGGAGGGCTGCAAATTCAATAACGGTGTGGT
Source organism: Gammaproteobacteria bacterium (assembly GCA_002694855.1). Lineage (GTDB taxonomy): Bacteria > Pseudomonadota > Gammaproteobacteria > Pseudomonadales > Pseudohongiellaceae > UBA9145. Next base: position 439 of record NZNL01000021.1, on the reverse strand, counting down.
TACTACCCCGCCCGGCTTCAAGGAGGCCTACGCTCAGTATGTAGCCGGCGGCTGGCCCTCGCTCGCCGGAGATCCAGAATACGGCGGACAAGGTTTACCGGGGTCACTGTCGGTAGTTATCAATGAACTAGTCAGCACAGCAAACTGGGCTTGGGAGATGTACCCTGGTTTGAGCCAAGGCGCAAAGCTGACCCTTGCCGCTTACGGTACCGAAGCGCAGAAACAGATCTACCTTTCTAAACTAACCAGCGGTGAATGGACCGGCACCATGTGCCTAACCGAATCCCATTGCGGTACCGATTTGGGTCTGTTGAAAACCCGGGCCCAACCCGATGCTAACGGTGGCTACCGCATTGATGGCACCAAGATCTTTATCTCTGCCGGTGAACACGACATGGCAGAAAACATTGTGCATATCGTTCTAGCCCGATTGCCCGAT
>NZNL01000020.1 GCA_002694855.1 Gammaproteobacteria bacterium | reverse complement strand
CTCCAGCATGCAAGTAATGGAAACAACAGGTTATGTGACGGAACAATATGTAAAAGAAATAGCGATGAAGGCTGGATTTGAGTTTGTAGCCTCGTCGGAAATCAATGCCAACCCGAAGGACCTTACCAAATACCCAGAAGGCGTGTGGTCCCTGCCACCTACGTACCAACTGGGCGATCAGGAACGGGAAAAATATTCGAAAATTGGTGAAAGTGACCGCATGACCCTGAAATTTCAAAAACCGCTGAAATAGATGTCGAATCCAGTATGCCTAGTGGTCGGAGCTGGTGATTACATCGGTGCCGCCATCGCTCGCCGTTTTGCAGCAGGTGGATACACAATCTGTCTCGGTCGTCGAAACGGTGATAAATCTGCGGGCCTGGCCAAAGAGATTACAGAAGCCGGCGGTGAAGCTTATGCCTATACTCTGGATGCGCGCGAGGAAACCCAGATCGAGGAACGCTTCGCTGCCATAGAAAGTGACATTGGCCCAATGGAAGTTGTCATCTCTAATCCCGGTGGCAATGTGAATTTCCCGATTCGGGATACTACCCATCGTGTTTTCTACAAGGTCTGGCTAATGGCTTGCTTAACAGGCTTTCTCACCGGTAGGGAGGCTGCCAAGNACATGGTGCCGCGCGGTAAGGGCTCGATATTCTTTACTGGCGCCACCGCTAGTCTGCGCGGGGGAAGTGGCTTTGCGGCTTTTGCCAGTGCNAAGTTCGCCTTACGTGGGCTTGCACAAAGCATGGCTCGGGAACTTGGGCCAGAAGGTATTCATGTTGCCCATCTNATTATAGACGCTGGAGTAGACACGGCCTTCGTTAAAGAAAGGTATCGTGACCGAGGAATAGATCCNGATGGATTACCGCCACATACTTTAATGAATCCTGAGTCAGTGGGAGAAGCTTACTGGACACTGCATAATCAAACCCCAGATGCCTGGTCTCATGAANTCGATTTGCGCCCTTTCAGGGANAANTGGTANCACCAAAATAGCTNNGAAACCTGCATNTCAANCCGCTTTAATAANNGTGTTTCTAAANGGGAGAGTATTTAAATATGTCAGTGAAAGTTGAGTTTCATTTTGATTTTGGTAGTCCGAACACCTACTTCTGCCACCAGGTACTTCCTGAAATTGAAGAACGCACTGGTATAAGCTTTGAATACTTTCCGATCCTGCTCGGAGGAATCTTCAAAGCAACTAATAATAAGCCTCCGATGGAACAATTCGCGGGTGTAAAAAACAAACCGCAATACCACTCTTTAGAAACGGAACGTTTTGTAAAGAAATACAATATAACCCGATTCAAGATGAACCCCTATTTCCCCATAAACACCTTGCACATTATGCGCGGGGCGATTTATGCCAAACATCAGGGATTTTTTAACAATTATATTGATGTCGTATATAGATGCATGTGGGAACAAGAGTTGGATATGTCAAACCCAGAAGTCATAGCTCAGGAGCTGAAAAATGCAGGATTGCCGGCTAATGAAATAATAGCCGGCACACAGAACCCGGAAATCAAGCAAGAACTCATCGACAATACCAATGCCTCAGTGAAACGAGGGACATTTGGATCACCTACCTTCTACGTTGTTGATGAGATTTTTTTTGGCAAGGATAAGTTAGGAGATGTCGAAGAGGAAATTTTAGCTCAATCCTGATCTTTCATACGATCAAAAACTCGTACTAGGTTAATCGGCACATTAAAGGAATCGGGTTGGATAAGCATTTCTACACGTAAACGACTACCATTCGCCTCCAATGTATAGGTCTCTATTGTAAATCCACCGTCGCGGGGTCGAGCTTCCACGATTAGCGCGCCACCTTCCCAATTTGCTGAAGACCAGTCCTGCCCTCCTTCGCTGTAGAAGTCGTTGGCCGCGGTTCGGCGGCGGCGACCATCAGTATGGAACACGCGCGAGTATTCATCTTCGTAGCCAAACAAAAATTCTGGCTCCATGTATTTAATATTTAGTACGTCATCATAGGAAATGCGGTCATATAATTCGTGCTCAGGCGGTCCGCCACGATAAAAATCTTCCTTCCGGTTGAAAAATCCTCGGCTGTCTCGACCTCCCCCTGCCTCTATGGCTTCCCCCACCATATCATCAGTGTCGTCGCTCAACTCCTCGTTGATCAACCAAGTGCCTATGATACCCTCGGAAATATTTTGAGCAAAAAGCGCAGTTGAAGTTATTACAAATAACAGTGGGAAAAATAGAAAGAACAAATCTTTTTTAGTCATTAACCTACTCTCTAATCTGCCAACTCCAGCCTTAGCTAATTCCTTTTAGCCAGCTAGCTATCGCCTGGCCAATCTCATCCGGTGAATCTTCCTGAAGAAAGTGATTACCAGGCACCGTTACCTCAGTCTGATTGGGCCAGCTGCGACAAAATTCGCGCTGTGGACCAATTAGTATCGCTCCAGGGTCAGCGTTAATAAATAGCTTTGGTACCATCGACTGGCATAACCAATCCGCATAACTTTGTACAAGCTCCACGACTTCCAGAGGTTCTCCTTCAATTGGAATCTGACGAGGCCAGGTAAGGGTTGGTCTGCGATCCTCACCTGAACTCAAGAAGGGTCGCCGATAAACTTCCATCTCTTCTTCCGTTAGTTCTCTTAGCACAGAACCAGGCAACACTCTTTCTACGAAAACGTTTTTGTCNAATATCATTTCATCTCCCGCTGGCGAACGGAATCCCTGGAATACTCCGCGAGCGGCTTCGGGCCAATCATCCCAGCTCACCGGCTTGACGATGCTTTCCATGTAACAAATTCCCTTCACAGAGTCTCGATGTCGATTGGCCCAGTCGAAACCCAAAGCAGATCCCCAGTCGTGAATTACGAAGGTCACGTCCTGGCCCACACTCAGAGTCTGCAGGGCAGCATCAAAATAGTCCCTATGTTCCAGCAACGTATAGCGATCCGGGCCAGAACCCTCTAGTTTATCGGAATCCCCCATGCCAATTAGATCGATCGCTATACAACGTCCTTGATCAGCGAGGTGCGGCATAATGTTGCGCCAAAGGTAAGAAGAAGTTGGGTTACCATGTTGAAAGACAATAGGATCCCCTTCGCCCATTTCCACGTAGGCCATGTTTTTGCCTTTTACGTTAATGGTTTTCTTTGGATGTTCCTTAGCATTAATCATTGTCTTCTCCAGTAACTGCAAATAGATAGATTCCGAGAATAAACTGCTAACTGGCCGTTTTCAATCTTACCTTTAATCATTGTAAAGNATAGGCTATTACTTATTCGCTCCCCCCAACTATTCTGACTAAANGCAGCAATTAATAAGTAGGGCCTACGAAATACTTCCTTAATACTTGGTTTTAGGCGATTGAACATGCCCCCAATTATCAGATATTCTCCATTTCCGCGTTACTATCCTAATGGAAAAGAGAATTACAGGGGAAAATCGAATGACTATGCAGAACACACCCCTTCTGATGTCCCGCATACTGGGCCGTGGTGCCATATTGGATCCAGAAGTAGAAATCGTCACACAGCAGGCTGATGGCACTCACCGTCAGACAATCAAGCAAACCTGGGACCACGCCAACCAGGTTGCCCATGCTCTAAAGAAGCAAGGAATCGAAGTAGGCGACCGTGTCGCAAGCTTCATGTGGAGTAACTATCGGCATCTGGAACTGTACCAGGGAGTACCTTCCATGGGTGCTGTGTTGCATACCCTCAACATTCGGCTTNCACCCACAGACCTGGAATACATCATCAATCANGCCAGTGACCGGGTGATCTTTGCCGATGAAGATTTGTTACCTCTGCTAGAGCCGTTGTGGGCCAAGATNCCCTGCGTGGAGTTACTCGTGATATGCCGCCACGGCGAAGGCGGGGAAAGCTCTTTCGAGAATCAAATTGATTACGAAGATTTTATTGCTGACCAACCGTCTGAATTCGACTGGCCAGAAATCAATGAAACNTCGCCCATGGGACTTTGCTACACATCGGGCACCACGGGTAAGCCCAAGGGTGTGATGTACACCAATCGCTCAACTTACCTGCACACGTTGACAGAATCGTTAACGGACTCGATCGGACTTTCTTCGCTGGATTCATTGCTTGGCATTGTACCTATGTTCCATGCAATGGGCTGGGGTCTGCCATTTGCCGCTTCAATGCTAGGCTGTAAGCAGGTCATGCCCCACCGATTCATGCTTCCTGACGTCTTCCTAAAACTAATGGTCGAAGAAGAGGTTACTATTTCTGCCGGAGTACCAACGATATGGCAAGGAGTGCGAGCAGCTCTCGAAGCCGAGCCCGAAAAATATGACCTGTCTAAGATGGACCGACTTACCTGCGGAGGNTCCTCTCCACCGGTTGAAATGATGCGCTGGTATTGGGAGAGNCACAAAATCGAAATGATCCAGGGTTGGGGCATGACCGAAACCAATCCACTTGGCACACTGTCACGTAAAGTCGCCAAGCGCTCACATATCAACCTCTCCGAAGATCATCAGTTCGAAAATATTGCCAAGGCCGGGTTGTCCATGCCGGGCTTGGAAATCGAGATATTTGACGAAGAATGGAATCCGCTTCCACANGATGGCGAGGCCGTCGGCGAGCTGTGCATTCGAGGCCCCTGGATTGCTTCCGAATATTATAACGACCCACAACCCGACAAATTCCATGATGACTGGTTGGTGACAGGGGATGTGGCTAAGATTGATTCAGANCAGTATGTAATGATTTCTGATCGCTCCAAGGACCTTATAAAGTCCGGCGGTGAATGGATTTCGTCAGTAGACCTGGAAAATCACATTGTTGCGATGCCGGACATTATTCAGGCTGCAGTAGTGGCGCAACCCCACCCGAAGTGGGACGAACGACCAGTTGCCCTGGTCGTTATGAACGAAGGTGCGAAGNTGAACGNTNCTGCCGTAATCGAGCACTGCGGCAACACTTTTGCCAAATGGCAATTACCAGATGAAGTCATTGAAACGGACAATATACCTCTAACCTCTACCGGCAAGATTGACAAGAAAACTATTCGNGCCAAGTTGGATGAAGAGGATTATCAGCTACCCGATTTGCGGTGAATAGTCTCTCGATTCCCTTTAAATCTCCCGCGCTATCAGGAGCTTCATGATCTCATTGCTTCCCCCNTAGATTTTCTGGATCCTGCTATCAGCGTACATTCTGGCTATAGGGTATTCCATCATATAGCCATAACCACCGAAGAACTGCAGGCACTCGTCCACGATCTCATTCTGCTTCTGAGTNGTCCACCACTTGGCCATGGCAGCTGTGGCATTGTCGAGCTTGCCTTCTGCTAGTTTCATAGCGCAGTCATCAACAAACACTCTGGCTAACTTCGCTTCTGTAAAGCGCTCGGCAAGTTTAAATTGAGTGTTCTGAAAATCTAAGATGCGCTTACCAAACGCTTTTCGTTCCTTCACATAATCACTTGTGAGCCGAAGNGCTTTCTCAATAGCTGCGCAGGCACCAGCAGCAATAATCAGACGCTCNTGAGGTAGCTGTTCCATAAGTTGCACAAAGCCTTTGCCTTCCACCGTGCCGAGCAAATTNTTCACAGGAACCTTAGTGTTATCGAAAAAGATCTCNGCTGTATCCTGGGCTTTCAGGCCCAATTTTTCGAGATTACGCCCTCGAGAAAACCCTCCTTCGCCTTCAACAGTTTCGGTTTCGACAACGATGAGCGAGATACCCTTCCCCGCTTCTGAGGGATCGGTCTTAGCTACTATGCAAATCAAGTTAGCTGTCATGCCATTGGTCAGAAAGGTCTTCTGACCATTTAACANATAGTGGTCCCCATCNCGCATTGCTGTGGTTTTTACCGATTGCAAGTCAGAGCCAGTGCCAGGTTCAGTCATGGCAATGGCTGAAACAATCTCGCCGCTAGCCATTTTCGGCAACCATTTCTCCTTTTGCTCTTGGGTTCCATAAGAATTTATATAGTGGGCTACAATGCCGGAATGGACACCATTGCCAAACCCAGTGATGTTGGCATAGCTTAGTTCTTCCACAAGCACCATTTCGTGCTTGAAGTTACCACCGCCACCGCCGTACTGAGCTGGTATCGAGGCACAAAGTAACCCGGCTTCACCTGCTTTCAACCAGGCGTCACGATCCAAGAAACCTTGCTTCTCCCACTTCTCCATGCANGGGACAAACTCCTTCTCAAGGAATTTGGCTACCGCGTTCCGCATTATATGTAGCTCTTCATCCATCCACGGGCTGGTGTAATTATCTAATAACATATCTATGCCTATTCTCGGAAACCTTGATAACCAATTGACAACTTATGCAGAGATGGAATCCATTCGCTCGATAATCATGGCATTGGCAGTACCACCACCTTCACAAATTGCGACTAGGCCATACTTAGCTTCACGCCTTTCAAGCTCATGCACCAGTGTAGTCATNAACTTAGCTCCAGTTCCTCCCAGNGGATGACCGAGNGCCTGCGCGCCACCATTTACGTTCAATTTGTCCATGTCTGCGTTCAGTGCCTTCGCCCAAGCTAAAGGAACTGAACCGAAAGCCTCATTAACTTCGTAAAGATCAATGTCATCGATAGAGAGACCTGCTTTTTCTAGGGCTTTTTTTGTAGCAGGTATGGGACCTTCGAGCATGATAACTGGATCTGACCCGATCACAGCCAGCGATTGAATCTTAGCTCGTACCGGTAGTTTGTATTTCTTGACCGCCTCTTCATTAGCCACCATGATGGCAGCTGCACCATCACTGATCTGGCTGGCCGTTCCAGCGGTTATAACACCCCCCTCGCGCAGAGTATTTAGTGATTGCATGGCTTCAAGCGATGCATCAAAACGGATACCCTCATCGACATCATGAACATCCACATTGCCATCTTCCAAATTGATATTCAATGGCACAATTTCCTGCTTGAAGTAGCCACTCTCAGTAGCAAGCCTAGCCCTCTGATGACTCAACACGCCAAACTCATCGAGTTCCGGTCTGTCGATATCGTATTTCTCTGCAAGTAACTCGGCTCCATCGAACTGACTAAACTGGATACCTGGATATTGCAACTCGAGGCGGTCTCCCTTTGGCGTGCCTCTGCCATGCGCCAGTCCGTCTCGGATATTGGACCCAATCTCTACTTTGCTCATGGCTTCCACTCCACCGCAGATGATGACATCCTGTGTCCCCGACATGACGGCCTGAGCACCAAATTGAATTGCTTGCAAGGACGATCCGCATTGGCGATCCACAGTAGTTCCCGGTACTTCCAAGTCCAACTTGGATGACANGGCCACATTGCGACCCAGGTTGCCAGCTTGNGATCCAATTTGCATGACCACTCCGAAAATAATGTCGTCGACTTTATCTGTAGGGATACCGGTGCGGTCTACCAGTTCATCGACTACAATTGCTCCCATGTCCACCGGGTGGATTTGACTCAATCGACCCTTCTTTTTGCCAGTGGCTGTTCTCACTGCGCCTACTATATATGCTTCAGCCATATGTTGTGTTCCTCTATCTACTAAGTCTGTTAGTCGCTGTAAATGAGTTCAATTCCCTGCCATTGGAATTAACTGTATGAGTTTGAATAGCGTAACTGCCTATATTGCTGGCATTCTTATGCCTGCGTCGAGACGGATTGTTTCTCCGTTTAAATAGCTGCAGTTCACGATATGAGCGACTTCCTGTGCAAATTCCGCCGGATCGCCGAGTCTTTTCGGAAACTGCGTTATAGCGATAAGTGGTTCCTTAATTTCATCGGGCGCCTTAGCCAGCAATGGAGTTTCGAATACTCCTGGAGCTACGGTCATGACCCTAACGCCTCGTTTGGCAAGATCCCTGGCGATGGGTAGCGTCATTGCTACAATTCCACCCTTACTGGCCGCATAGCCGGATTGACCGGTCTGACCATCAAAGGCAGCTATTGAAGCCACATTGATAATTACGCCGCGTTCTTCATCCTCTGTTTGCGGCTCATTGAGCTGCATCACCTCGGCACAGAGTCGTAGTACGTTAAAAGTTCCTATCAAGTTGACACGTACAATATGTTCAAACTTTTCCAGTGGCATAGGTCCCTTTCTACCCACTGTGCGCGCCGCTCCGCCGATTCCCGCAGAATTAACATTTACGTGAATTGTGCCGAACTCTTCTTTTGCTTTCTCGATAGCTTTTTTTACCGCNCCCTCATCAGCAACATCACCNGCGTGCCAGGCAGCTTTTTGGCCTAATTCAGTTGCTGCGTACTCCAATGCCTCTGCGTTGAGATCGTACAGAAACACATTAGCACCTGCAGTCTTAAAATTTCTGGCCGTGGCCAAGCCAAGACCGGATGCTCCCCCAGTAATAAAGGCCGTCTTGCCATTCAATTCCATCGTATTAGTACCGCCCATCAGATTAATTCGGACACGAAGCATAATCAATCCAGGCGCAAAGTGAAACCGGAAGTATTGGCGGTTAATTGATAAACCTCAATCGGCGTCACTCATGGCGGTTTATTGTTAGGGATTCTTCCCCTATCATTCTTGACCTACCTAAAAAGGGAAGTAAAACCATGGGTCCATTAACCGGAATCAAAGTCATCGAAATGGCAGCCATCGGGCCGGTACCATTCTGCGCCATGATGTTATCAGACATGGGTGCTGAGGTGATTCGCATAGACCGGCTTAGCCAAAAAGGCAGCGGTAGTAGTGCAAACGTGCTGTATCGTGGCCGCAAATCAGCGGCGTTCGATCTTAAAAATTCTACTGCGCTAGACACTACCTTGCGCCTTAGCGATCAAGCAGATGTNCTATTGGAAGGATTTCGTCCCGGTGTCATGGAACGCTTNGGGCTGGGACCAGAGATCTGTCTGGAACGCAATCCGAAATTGGTTTACGGCCGGATGACTGGTTGGGGACAGAACGGACCGCTCTCCCATGCTGCAGGTCACGATATTAATTACATTTCCGTTGCCGGTGCTCTTGGCGCAATGGGTTACGCTGATCGACCACCCGCTCCTCCACTAAACCTCATAGGGGATTTCGGNGGAGGAGCTATGTACCTGCTAACAGGTATTCTTGCAGCCATAGTAGAAAGAAGCAGTTCCGGCAAGGGTCAGGTAGTCGATGCAGCTATGACTGACGGTACCGCGAGTTTNTTGAGCCCGTTTTATGGTTTGATGGCCATGGGTATGTGGACCACAGAACGATATAGCAACCGTTTGGATGGCGGTGCTTTCTACTACGGCAGTTATGAATGCAGCGATGGCAAGTATATTTCCCTCGGCTCTCTCGAGCCTCAGTTCTACGCATTACTTTTAGAAAAATGTGAAATTACTGAAGAATCCTTTAAAGAGCAATCAGACCAAAAAACCTGGCCCATTAAGCGCAAAAAGATGGAGGCACTGTTCAAGACGAAAACTCAGCGGGAATGGTGTGACATTATGGAGGGGTCCGACGTGTGCTTTGCACCAGTTCTGAACTTAGCNGAAGCGCCAGATCACCCACATAATAAGACAAGGCAAACATTTGTCGAAGTACAAGGTGTGACGCAGCCTGCCCCAGCACCGCGATTCAGTAGGACTCAAGGCAAGATNCAATCCCCGGCGGCTATCACCGGGGCAAACACAGAGGAAGTGCTCAGCAACTGGGGGTTCTCAGACTCGGAAATCTCAANCCTTAAAACGAATAACGTGATCTAACTNCTAGACNTACAACTGTCGNAGGCATTGTAATTAGGAACCAGTAAATCTTGGTGTTAAAGTGGACTGCAAATGAGATTAANNNGNCAGACGCAGATTCACTAAGCGACGCTATCGAGGAAAACAAAGTGCTGAAAGTACCTATTCTATTATTTTTTCTAGCAATTCTCGCTGGCTGCGAAANCCTGTATCAAAATGAAGGTATTTCCAGAATTAATTCGCAAAGAGATGTCGATGCCTACAACGCNACGGTTTCCGCCGAATCTGATATGCTGGTTTGTACAAGAGAGCANGTACTAGGNAGCAATATCAGAGAATTCGTTTGCCTGACAGTAGCGCAACGAGAACGTCTGAGACAGGCTGCAGTTGAGGACCTAGAATTCCTCAACCAGGAACTTAACAGAACTGGCTCTGCCGCCGGTCCAGAGTAANCTATTAATTTCAGAATTTTTCCATGAGCAAGCACGTCATAAATTCAAGGCNTTTCTTTTGTGCGGTTCAGGTAGCGATGAGATATCATTCGGTTATAGCAAGGTCTTGATTATTTGAATATTTGCCCCATCTTAGCTGGATGTGACGAAAATTAGGTTTAACCATTTTTAAACCAAATCAGCGTATAATTGGCGGCAGGTCACCTAAATCCAGGTATCGTGGGAATTCAGGAGAAATACAAACAATGATTATGGTGCAGAGCACATTTCACTTACTGCCTGAATCCAAAGCAGAAGTGATTCGGCTTATGAAAAACATGGTTAAACTGTGCCGTGAGGAGCGTGGTTGCCTGAGTTATGAATATTTCCANGGAGTTACCGATCAGAACCAGATAATCCTTTTGCAAGAATGGGAGAACGCGGATTGTCTGCAAGGACATTACAAGACCGAACACATGGAAAGCTTTATCAGCAGTTTGGGTAAATACTTAGAAAGCCCGGTGAGCACTCGCAGCTATGTGTCCCAAGAAGAAAGAATCGTAAATTCTCGAGCTGAAGAACTGCCTGAGTCTGAACAGACCATTCACTGATACGAGCCTGNCCTTTAATTACCCGCTTCGAATGCTTTGATTTCGTCCGTTACATGGCGTGCCAACTCGTTTGGAATGGGAAAAGTCAGGTGATACTGAGANATTTTCCAACCTTCATTAGTGCGAATCAGCACNCCCGTACCCCTNCTAGTCCCATANCTTAAACTATCGAGNATCTCGTCAAACCATGCACTCATTCCATCAGGGGTAAGATTGATGTTTCTNGNTACTGAACGATAAACCCATCCAGTGCGGTTNCCCGCATAGGCCCTGAATTCATTCTTAATCCAGCGTTCTGAAGCATCTGTGCCCAAGAAAACACCGTCTTCACTCATCAAATCGAAATATGTGCTCCAATCGCCCTCAGCGGCTGCAGCATGGTATGCGTCCAACACCTGACCAATCTCTATGATATAAGATTTAATGCGCTCCGAATCTTGCGCATGGGCGAATTGAAAGATCATTACCGCAACAAGAATATAGAATTTTTTCATTTCTCTAGCCCTCCGGCTTTTGCTCCTCTGCAGACGGCGCTCCAGTGGTAGCCACTTCTTCGAATTCTCCAGCATCCAACCGCCCAAAATAGTCCTTGGCCATTTCCGAGACTTTGGGAGCTAGGATAATTGTAGAGATCATTGTGGGAATAGCCATGGTGGCATATACACCGTCAAAGAGACTAATCACNGCCTCCAACGAAACAACTGCGCCAGCTGTAACAAGCGCCATGTATGCCCATAAATAGTACTTCTCAGTTTTTGTCCCAAACAAAAAACCCATGCATTTGCTTCCATAGTAGGAATAGGTGAGTACTGTGGTAGTGCTAAGTACGAACACCATGACCAACACCAGGTAAGCGCCAAATCCTGGAAACGCTTGTTCATAGGCCTGGGATGTCAGAGTTACTCCTATTGCGTCACCCTGCCAGGCACCCGTGACAAGCAGAGCAAGNGCAGTGCAAGTACAAACAATGAGAGTATCGATGATAGGCGCTACCATCGCTACCAACCCCTCACGGACTGGCTCATTCGTTTTGGCTGCTCCATGGGCTAATGACTCAGTGCCAAGTCCAGCTTCGTTGGAGAACACACCACGTTGTACTCCTATAAGGATCACGGCTCCAATAGCTCCTCCGGAAACAGCATCACCTGTAAAGGCATCCTTAAAGATCAGAGCAAACATAGCGGGAATCTCGCTAATATTACTGAGCAGCAGGATGCCGGTAATAGCAAGGTAAAAAACCACCATGATGGGCACTAGCCTGCCTGCTACCGCGGATACCCGTTTGACTTTGCCCTTTGCTATGGAAAACAACACCACTGACAGAAGGATACCCATAATTAAATCAAACACGAGATGATTTTCGGAGGTAGTGATACCTGCAGGGATCACTACTACATCTCTTACAATCTGCACCAACTGGTTGATCTGGAAAACTGGCAACGTGCCGACCATTCCAGCAATGGCAAACATCCATGCAAGCGGCAGCCACCTGTGACCTAATCCTTCACGAATTACGTACATGGGCCCACCCTGAAGTTTGCCACTGTCATCATGGCCACGATACANAATGGCTAACGACGCTGTGTAAAACTTAGTGGAGATACCAACTAGAGCAGTCACCCACATCCAAAACACTGATCCGGGACCGCCAANTGTGATGGCAACTGCAACGCCGGTTATATTACCCAGTCCGATTGTACCAGCAAGCGCTGTTGCTAGAGCCCGATAGTGTGTTATTTCCCCGGCCGTAGCACCAGTATGTTTGTTGTGCCGACCGCGCAGGAGATCAAAACTGTGCCCAAAATAGCGGAAGTGCATCAGTTTAGAGTGGGCCGTGAAGAATAGGCCACCACCTACTAGGAGTACTACCAGTGGTGGCCCCCACATAAAATTGGCGAATGCCGCCAGTGCCGCTTCCATTTGATCCATAAAAAACCAGAGAACCTTTAGGTAAAGGGTTTACAANCGATANCGGGCACTACTTGATATTATCAGAAAAAGTAAAAGCAGCNGGCGGNTTAGCGTGTTTNAGATGCTCCACAAAATAATCCCAGCGACGTTTCATAAAATAACGTGAATTGCCNAAACTGTGGCCCACATTAGGAATCAANAACAAATCAAAATCCTTTTCTGCCTCTATCAAAGCTTCTACTACTAACATGGTGCTGCTTGGATGCACGTTAGTATCCATCATGCCATGGGCGAGTAGCAGTTTGCCCTCAAGCCTGTCAGCCAACAGCTGGTTTGCTTGGTTGTCATAGTTCGTCGCCTCCCCACCGTCGCCCGGAGTAGATTGGGTCTCTGGGTAAGTCTCCAGTAACCCTTGCCATTTTTCTCCCCAGTCATCTTCATAGTTCCGGTTATCATGATTTCCAGCGCTCGAAACGGCAACTTTATAGAACTCCGGGTAGCGCAGTATGCCAGCTGTAGAAGCAAAACCCCCTCCCGAATGTCCCCAGATCCCCACCCGGTCCAAGTCCATCCAAGAATTCAGTTCAGCCAGCTGACGTATCGCGGTTATCTGGTCAGGTAGTCCATTATCTCCCATGTTACCGTAGTAAGTATCATGGAAAGATTTGGATCGACCCGGCGTGCCCATTGCATCCACTTCTACTACGACGAAGCCCAGCTCGGCTAATGCTTGCTTATCGCGCCGGGACGCCTGGAAGGTCCGGCTACCCACACTGCCGGTTTGTGGGCCAGGGTACAGGTAGTTTAGCACCGGATAGGATTGGGTTTTATCCAAGTTGGATGGCTGATACATCAGGCCATACAGGTCCGTCTGTTGATCCCGAGCTTTTACGTTGAAGGGTATTGGCGCTACCCATCCCGCTTCCGCTAATGCACTGATATCAGTTTCTTCTAACTTTGCAATGACCTCGCCATCTCTGTTGCGCACCACAGACTCAGCGGGTTGGGTTGGGGTAGACCAAGTATCAGTGAAGTAGCCCGCCGAATTAGACCAGTTGATAACATGGTGTCCCGGCTCCGGTGTCAGGTTGACCAAATTACTTCCATCGAAACGAACTCGATACAAATAAGAATAATACGGGTCT
>NZNL01000019.1 GCA_002694855.1 Gammaproteobacteria bacterium | reverse complement strand
GTTAACCGTGATTCCCGTTGCACCACCAACCCATTATTCGCTCACTGGCGAGGGGCAAAGCGGTATCTCTGGGTTCGCAAAGGGCACGGTAAATATTGAACTTAAAGCAAACGCAACTGGCACTCTGCTTGGCTATACGTCTCAAGTTCGAATTGGTGGTAAAGTTGCTCAGGTAGGCTCACGCCTCCTAACAGCTACGGCAAAAAAATGGGTNAGGNAGTTTTTTGATTCACTCGAGACAGTGTTTAATGAGAACTAAAAACACGACTAAGAAACCCCTACGANCTGCTGAATAGCGCTACCCCTGCATCATGAAAGCTGCAGCATTTAACTATATGCAACCGAAAACCGTCNATGAGGCCCTCGGATGCCTGGAACAGCTTGGGTCCGATGCNACCATACTGGCTGGCGGCCAAAGCCTGATGGCGAGTCTCAATATGCGNCTTTCAAATCCCGCTGTGCTCATCGATATCAACGCTATCGATGAGCTCAACGGCATCAGCGTGGTTGAAGGNCGGCTNCGAATCGGCGCGATGACCCGNCTAGCCGAACTCGAGTATTCGCCTCTNGTGTCCCAACATGCNCCTCTGATCACGATGGTGATGCCACACATCGCACACCCCGCAATACGTAACCGTGGAACCATAGGTGGCAGTATCGCGTTTGCTGATCCCGCAGCTGAGCTACCCGCCTGCCTGGTTGCTCTGAATGGTCAGGTGGTGGCTCAGGGCCCCAATGGTGAACGACGGATCGTAGCNACAGAATTTTTTCAGGATCTGTTCGAAACTGCACTGACCGACAACGAGCTGCTGACCGCGATAGAAATACCGATGGCGAATGAGAATCAGCGTTTCGGTTTCCGCGAGCTCGCACGCCGTCATGGTGACTACGCCATGGTAGGTCTCTGTGCCTCGAGCGACTGGTCTTCAGACAACCTGACGGAACTGCGACTTGCTTATTTTAATGTTGGCCCTAGGCCTGTACTTGCTGAACAAACAGCCAGTGACATCTGCAGGATCTGGCCGCAGGTACGCAACGAGATGTCGCTGGATCAGCTGGAGAGTGAGCTCGATCCCGCTGATGATCTTAATGCGTCTTCAGCCATGCGGGTTCATCTGGCAAAGGTCCTAACTCGGCGGGTCATTGAGGAATGGTTATCATGAGTGATTCGTTGGCTGTACTGAAAGGAGACAACAACATCAGTCTGACTGTCAACGGAGAATCGATATCTGAACGGGTACCCGTTCGACGAAATCTGGCTGACTTCCTGAGGCTCGATCTTGGGCTAACCGGTACACATGTGGGTTGCGAGCATGGTGTCTGCGGTGCCTGTACGGTCCGCCTTGATGACAAGATCGTCCGGAGTTGTCTGATCCTGGCAATTCAAGCAGATGGCAAACGGGTCGACACAATTGAAGGCCTATCCGACGACGGCCATCTTGAAGATCTACAGGCCGCATTTCATGCACGAAATGGACTGCAGTGCGGATTCTGTACGCCGGGTATTTTATTAACAGCTGCTGAACTGATCGAGACACATCCCGATGCCGATCGAGAAAAGATTCGGGAGTTTCTCTCGGGAAATTACTGCCGCTGTACGGGGTACCATGCGATTGTCGATGCAATTGAGTCTGTCGTGCATTCCAGGCAGAAAAAAAGAGCGATATGAGCAGTCATTCCGAAAATCGCTGGGTACTGGACCGTCCCAACAGCTACATTGGTCGGAGCGTTCCCAGGCCCAATGCGAAGCGCTTACTTGAGGGTCGAGGCCATTTCGTCGACGACATTGTGCTGCCGCGTATGCTGAATGTGGTGTTTGTCCGGAGTCCTTACGCACACGCCCGAATTCTCAGCATTGATACCACAGCAGCACAGTCCTATCCAGGTATCGTGGCAGTCGTCACCGGTGCCCAACTTGCTGAACGCCATGAACCGTGGGTTGGTGTACTCAAACACCTACAAGGTATTGTTTCTCCACCCCAGTATGCAATGGCTGTTGAAAAAGCGTGCTGGCAGGGAGAGGCTGTGGTCGCGATCCTGGCGAAAACCCGAGCTGAGGGAGAGGATGCGGCCGAATCAGTTCAGATACGGTGGCAGGAACTTCCGGTTGTGGCCGATGCAAAGACAGCCCTCGACCCAGATACACCCGTTATTCACGACTCTCTCGAGAACAATCTGTGCTGGGAACGGAATTTTGCTGCGGGTGACGTCGACCAGGCATTTGAGACCGCTGCCGTTGTGGTTGAGGAAACATTCGATATAGGGCGGCACACAGGTGTCACAGTAGAACCCAGGTCAATTGTTGCCGACTATCAGCCTGGGGAAGGCAAGCTGACGGTGTATCAATCAACACAGGCGCCGCACATGATGCAGAACGTGTTTGCCAAACACCTGGGTATGAATGAAGGCGATGTTCGCGTGGTCACAAAAGATGTTGGGGGCTCTTTCGGTATCAAGGTTCACGTCTACGCCGATGAATTTGCCGCCGTTGCGCTGAGCAAGATGTTTCAACGACCCGTCAAGTTCATTGCTGACCGGCTTGAGTCATTCGTAACTGATATTCACGCTCGAGAACATCTAGTCAAGGCCCGGATGGGCGTTTCTAAAGACGGAAAGATTCAGGCTCTGGAATTTGATGATCTGACCGGCATCGGACCTTATTCCATGTACCCCCGCACCAGTGGCATTGAGGCAAACCAGATAGTCAACCTGACCGGCGGTGCTTATCGGATTGAAAACTACAAAGCGGCGACAAAGGTAGTATTCCAAAACAAGAATGTAATGTGCCAGTATCGTGCCGTCGGGCACCCTGTGGCGTGTCTGATTGCTGAAGGACTAATCGACGAAGCAGCCCGACAACTCCAGATGGACCCGGTCGACATTCGACGGACCAATCTCTACCCTGACGATAGCTATCCCTGCAAGTCCATCACCGGAATGGCGTTCGAGAATCTTTCTCACATTCAAAGTCTGGACAAGCTCTTAGACATGATGGACTACGACTCCCTCCGTCAGGAACAGTCAGAACTACGAAACCGGGGTATCTACCGTGGTATAGGACTTGCCACTTTTATTGAGGTCACCAACCCAAGTCCAATGTTCTACGGCGTTGGCGGTGCCGCAATTTCAGCGCAGGACGGTTGTACCTTGCGACTGGATGCCAAAGGTAACGTTTTCTGTGCAACAGGTGTGACTGAGCAGGGGCAAGGTACCGAAACGGTCATCGCCCAAATCGTTGCGACGAGTGTCGGAGTGGCCATGGAAAACGTCCGTGTAATTACCGGTGACACCGAAGTTACGCCTTATGGTGGCGGCACATGGGCATCTCGTGGGTGTGGCATTGCTGGTGAAGCAGCTGGCCAGGCTGGACGAGTTCTACGGGAGAACATACTGGATGTCGCTGGAGTAATTCTGCAGACCGAATCAACCGCACTTGATATTCAGAATGGCAATATCGTCGACGGCGCAGACGGGGATGTCCTGACCACACTTGAAGAAGTTGCCCGTGTTGCCTACTACCGCCCCGATACTTTCCCAGAAGATTTTCAATCTGAACTGGTTGTTACCCGGCACTACGTGCCCCGCGACTATCCGTTCGCCTTCACCAACGGTATTCAGGCCTCTTATCTTGAAGTCGATAACGAGACGGGCTTAATCAAGTTGTTAAAGCATTGGTGCGTCGAAGACTGCGGAACTATCATTAACCCCCAGTTGGTCGATGAACAGATCCGTGGAGGCATCGTACAGGGCCTCGGTGCAGCCCTGTTTGAACACTGTATCTATGACGCAGAAGGCCAGTTGCAAAATGGCACGATGGCCGACTATCTCGTGCCAATGGCCACTGAACTGCCGGACATTGACTGTGCACACGTTGTGTCAATGACCCGATCCTCAGAACTGGGCGCCAAGGGTGCAGGTGAAGCGGGCACTGCTGGTGCGCCTGCCGCAGTAATGAACGCACTCAACGATGCATTGACTCCCTTTAACGCACGCGTCACCGCGGTTCCACTGACACCACAGAAAATTCTAGAAGCTCTCGGCACGCTGTCACCATAACTGTACNGANAAATTCCGCGTTTGGTCATCACCCCAAGCAAGTGGAACGCGNACTGTTTNTCCTCNGNAGAAATGGTTGAAACATTTATACGCCCAAGTAGTACTGCTTGATCATCTCATTATCAGCCAATTCTTCTGCACTACTNGCTGCAAATTCAATTTNCCCATGAACAATGATGTAGCCCCGATCCGCAATCTTGATTGCCTGGTTGAAGTTCTGCTCNGCCATCAACACAGTCAGGTTTTTCTTCTCTTTAAGTTCTCTGATCTTTTCAATCATATGACTGACTAGATTTGGCGCGAGACCCACTGACGGCTCATCAATCAGCAGAATCATCGGATTGGACATGATTCCTCGGGCAACTGCGACCATCTGCTGCTCTCCGCCACTCATACTCCCCGCCAACTGCTTTCGACGCTCCCGCAGACGCGGAAATGTGTCGTAGACAAAATCCAGGTTATCGACGATTTTCTCTCGAGCCTGCTTACGATAAGCGCCAAGATAAAGATTTTCTTCAACAGTCAGTGCCGGAAATAATCTTCTACCTTCCGGGACCATTGAAATTCCCGCCGCAACAATCTCCTCGGGTTTCTTTCCGACCAGGTCAGTGCGTTTACCGTCTATTTCGAGAATAATCTCACCACGGTCAGGTTGAACTAACCCTGTAATGCACTTCAACAGCGTACTTTTACCGTTTCCGTTCGAACCCAGTAACACTACGGTTTCACCAAATTCTACGGTAATAGACAACTGATGAAGCACCCGGACAGAACCGTAGCCGCCTTCGATATTTCTGAGTGTCAGACTATTCGCCAAGATAGGCTCTCTCAACATCCGGATTAGCTACAATTTCGTCGGGCGAACCATCGGCTATTATTTTGCCCGCATCGAGTACAACGATCCGTTCTGAGAACTTCATCACGGCCCGCATGATGTGCTCAATCATGATAACTGCAACCCCACGTTCGTTCAGCGCAAGCAGAATGTCCAGGATTTCATCGACCTCTGAGCTCGAGAGGCCGGCCATTGATTCATCCGATAACAGCAGCGAAGGCTTTGCCGAGAGAGCACGGGCAAGTTCAAGCCGGCGCAGGTCAATCTGTGTCAGATTTGACGAATTTTCATCAGCACGGTCTTGTAAACCCACAAGTTCCAGAAATTCCATTGCCTGGTCACGAAGGGCTCCCCGTTCGCCGCGATCCGACGCTGCATATTCCATCGGGATCAGGAGGTTCCCAATGATCGACATGCTGCGAAACGGACGCGGAATCTGAAAACTGCGGACGATCCCTAGGTTGGCACGCTTGCTCGCTTTAAGGCCTGTGATCTCCTGGCCCTTGAATCTTACCGAACCCTGCTCATTAAAAAGAGCCCCCGAAATACAGTTAATCAAAGTGGTTTTCCCGGATCCATTTGGGCCGATCAAACCGAGTCGCTCCCGATTCGACAGTGAAACATTCACCGCGTCCAAAGCAGTAAAACCACCGAATCGCTTTGTCAGATCTGTGACAGAAAGAATTTCTTCACTCATCGCGCCGACGCCTCTTGTCCCTAAAGTCCCGATACAGCCCGGTAATACCATGCGGCGCGAGCGTAATAAACCCAACCAACACACCACCCACAATCAACATGTTCAGTTCTGACGAAATAGTTACGGTGACCACCTCCTGGATGGATCCCAGAACAATCGCACCCAAAACAGGCCCAATCCACGTCATCGTGCCACCAATCAGTGGTACCGCGATCGCATTGACTGCAACCAGCAGACTGAACGTGGAGACCGGTTCAACAAAAGTAATGAAATAGGGAAATGGTGCCCCTGCCATACCCATAAGAGCCCCCATCGCTGTCGTCGAGATAAGCTTAAGTTTCAGCGTGGGCACACCCATACACTCGGCAGCCAACTCGTCATCTCGAATTGCTGAAAGACCCCGTCCAATCCGAGAAGAATTTAGATAACGAGACACCGCGATGGCGAACAGCGCAATGGCTAAAATCACGATGAATAACCATTCTATATAACTCCCGAAAAACGGAACATCGTCAGGAATCAAAATATAGTAGCCACCCGCTCCACCTACATACTCCCAGTTGATGACCAGCGTCTCAAGAATTATCGCGACAGCCAGCGTCGCAATCGCGAAATAAACCCCCTTAAGCCGCAGCGTAAGGTAGCCAACGCCAAGGCCAATCAAGCCACAAACCACCGGCGCCACGACCACCGCAAGCAATAACGGTGGCCCATCAAATGCTTTGTGTAGAAAGACCGTGGTATAGGCACCCGCCGCAAAAAATCCACCTGCACCAAAATTTACATAACCGGTAAAACCACCCAAAATGTTCCACGCAACCCCCATCACCATTAGCTGTAACACGGCATAAATCGCATAAAAGTAAAATTCATTATCAACAAATTTTGTAAAAGCGAGTCCGGCTAGCAACACCAACACAATCCCTACCCAGAATCGGTTCAGCTTCATCATGCCCGACCGAATAGACCCTGAGGTCGAACAGCCAGAGTCAGCAACAGTAATGCAAAAGCAACCGCAGGCGCCCAGGAAGGACCGATGAACGTTGCAACCAGGCTTTCAGCAATACCAATTATCAAAGCAGCAAAAAATGTCCCACTAATCGAGCCCATACCCCCGAGAATTACTATTGCAAATACTCTTCCGATATAGAGCCGTCCCACAGAAGGTTCAACGGGCTGAATAACAATCAGGAGCGCACCTGCGACCGCAGCCGTCGCTATACCGATCCCAAATGCCCATTGCTTGACCTTGACTGGATCAGCGCCCATCAACTGGAGAGCGAGACGATCTTGCGATACAGCGAGTATCGCACGCCCTAAAAACGTCTTCGACAAATATAGATAAACCAGGCCCGTTAGAAGTGCCGCAGTAACGAACGGCACCAGCATACGGTAAGGTAACCCCAGGAAACCTAGAAAAAGCGTCTTACCAATATAAGGCGCCTGAACATTCCGGTAATCAACACCGTAGTAAAGGATCAGCAGAACTTCAATGATAAACATGACCCCAAAGAAAAAGGCGAGACCAGTCAGGCTTTCCTGCCCGGTCCGTTCGAAACAGACGTAATACACTCGGTACATGCCAATACCGAGCAGGAAAAAAAACGGGAGGGCAATCAGACCACTCAGAATAGGATCGATCATGTAGCGTTCATTGATAATGAACGCGACGTACGAGCCCACAATTACAAATGCGGGATGCGCAATATTCACAATATCCAAACGGCCAAAAACAATAGACAAACCCAGTGCTACCGCTGCATAAAATCCGCCCAGCAGTACTCCTGCCACAACAGCATTGAGAAAAAGTTCAAACACAATGACCCCTCGCTCCGTCGGTCGAAACCTAACTCTGCTCCAAACTAGCTCTCTGCAACTGCAGCACGGACTGCTTCAGAGCCGTACTGCAGCACAGAGACTATGGTACCGACGCTATCTCCTAAGTTGTTACTTATAGGGGTAAACAATATCGCCGTTCTTAACAGAGTCGGGATAAAGCACTACGCGTGTCCCTTCATTTTCAAATTGGGACATATCATTATCCTTAATACCTCTGAATTGGACCTGTAAGGTACGAGTATTTGCCCACTCACCGTTAGGCGCGAATGAGACTGGCCCAACCACCGTGTCAAACGTATTGTTACGAATATGCTCCCCAATCGCGGCGTGATCGATCTTTCCCACCGCATTGACTGCAGTACCCAAAACCTGAAGATAAGCATACGCATAAGGCGGTAGGTAGTGTCCCAGAGGATCGATCTTACCGCCAGCAGCAGCGGCCTGATATTTCTTCAGAAATGTATCTACGCCTTCGAAATTCAAGGTTGATGCCGGCACCCAAAAGTCGTAATTGACGATACCGTTGAGCTTGGAGCCTAGGTTGGTCTGAATACCAGCATACTGCAAGCCGACCATGCCGCCACCAAACATTTTCGCTTTAAGTCCAAGTTCGTTAGCCGCTTTGGTAATCCCAACAGAACCTGGCGGGTAAGAGCCCACGTAAACCAGGTCGGCGTTACTCGCCATGATTGCACGCACGATCGGCGTGAAATCTGCTGTACCACCGGGTGGATAGGTTTTGTCATACACAATCTTCAAGCCATTGCTTTGCGCATGAGCGCGCGCACCGGCAACAGCGTTCTTGGCAAATTCAGAATCTGCCGCCAACAATGCGATNGACTGTGGCTTAGGATTTTGCGCCATTGCGAGAGTGAAAAAGCCGCGTGACCAATCCAGTTTTGGTTCCGGGCCAGCTGGCATGATCTGAAAGTAGTTCTTGTACTTAAACCGTTCGTTAACAGCAAGACCAAACAGAGACGGGAATACCATCTTCTTTCTCATCACTACCGGCATGGCGGGCGCAATCAGGTTGGTACCATAACTCGATACTACGAGATCAACCTTATCGATATTGATCAGCTTGGCATAGATACCAGGCACCTTGGATGAATTTGTCGCATCATCGTAATAAACGAATTCAACCGACCTACCCAGCAAGCCTCCGCTGGCATTAACATCATCCTTCCAGATTTTCATCGCGGCCAATGCAGCCTGCCCGGCAGCAGCCAACCCACCGGTGAGCGTCATGCTAAATCCAATCTTGATTGGGTCCGCGGCCTTGGCGATCGGCATCATCGCCAAGGTGACGGCAATCCCGGTTGCAACCACGAAACTTTTAGTCCATTTTGCAAACAGACTCTGCTGTCGAGTCTTCATAATCATTCCTCCGTATTTTTAGTACTGTTTAGCACAAACAATGATGGATGATCCGCTAGAGGCCACCGAAGTTCGATCAACATTGTTTTNTGCTCCCCCANGTTTAGAGCAACCGTTACCGATCACCTTTTCAAATCTGCGACACTTAAAACATGAACGGTGGCGGTCTGCCCTAACCAGACATTAAACCATTCATTGGCTTTTGTCTGCATCCGAAGTATTCCTGGCAGTTACCGCCCAGTCTTCTCGCTAGTCTTGCTGTTCCGTAGTCTTGTTCGATCGGCGCTATCCTGTTTAACTTATTGATATCACGTTCAGATTTCGGTTGGTTCAAGCTAGAATCAAACTCGGCCTCAACATCTGCCTCTCGGTGAAATTGTTCAAAAACTCAGCCTTTGCATGACCCCACAAAATACCTGGTANANCGATTAACAGGTCCCAAAGTGCATCCCATCCCCCCTTGAGTGTTACGGGCACCATGACCCAAGGCGCTGCTGTCACTATCCGTTTTCTTTCCGCTAAGTGAAGTTTTGGTCGGTCACTCAGTACCTGATCGATTAGATCAGGCAACGCCCCGTCACAGNGATAGACCACCACGCCATCTGGGTTAATCACGTACACCCTATTTGGAAATGATCCATAGGCACGATGCATCGAACCACTGAAATTGTCGACGAAAACCGATCGGGATTCACCATAAGTGTTCCGCCGCTTATGAGCAGCTAACAACTTGTCGGCCAAGGTCGCGTGTGGACCCTGACGGGAGCCCGGGTGGCTCTCACGGGTATAAATCACCAGAAACTCGACATCCAGGCATTTCTGAATCACCGACTTAATCGGGTTGATATTCTTAGCATACACCGGACAGGTCTGACTTCCCGTTTCCAGCACCAGCCATTTGCCACAATAGTCGAACAGGTTTATGGGTTTACCGTCGAGTCCATACAATTCAAATTCAAGCATGTCTGCACCAGCTTTAGAACCGTCAAACCGTTCGTAATCATAGTTTGATGGATGAAACGGTCATAGTTATATTCGGTCATTAATCTACCCACGAGTGGAATCAGCATTTGTACCGCCTACCGTGGTACCTACTCAACCATCTGCCGGTCAATTCCGGCGGCCACCTCCAGGGCCTTGCAGACAGCTGAAGTATCCAGGCGCTCCAAACCAAGTTCTATAGCTGAATTCAGCTTCTCTCGTGCTACAGAATAAAGATCAATTGGCGCATCAACACTAGCTGCGAACTCGGTAATGATGGCGGAGTCTTTNTTGAATATCTCAAACATNGTGCCACCGCCTTCACGGTAATCCGACTTGGCCATCATTGCNCCGCGCACTTCAAACATCTTTGAACCGCCGGCNCCGGGCTTTAGCGCCTGATAGATGAGGTCTGGTGCAAGACCGGCCTTTTCACCCATCACTATGCACTCGGCCGCAGCCGTGGTGTGCACATGAACAAGGTAGTTGGCCAACAGTTTCATTCGCGTACCATTGCCCACTGGTCCGACAAAAAAGGATGTCGCGGAAAATCCTTCAAACACTGACAGACATCGCTCATACAATTCCTTGTCACCACTCACATAGATCGAGGCTGTCATGCTGGCTAGCATTGGTGGCGTGCCACTGATGGGACAGTCGAGCAGGCTCTTTCCAGCAAGTGCAAGCCGTTTGGCGGCTTCGAGCTTCTGGTCCAGTGTCAGCGTACTCGTCTCAATCAAAACGTGGTCGGGCCGATTGCTTTTCAGCACATCATCCATCACAGTATCCAGCGCCAGTGCACCAGGAAGAGAAGTAATCAGTACATCGGCCTCATCGGCAACCTCGGTTGCGGACGACACGCTGGTGCCACCGTTGGCCTCAAGTTCGCGCCTGCACTCGAGCTTAATGTCGTAACCAACAATCGCAAAATTCTTCTTAAGCAGATTGGTCGCAATGATGCCACCCATCGGCCCTAGACCAATGATGCCAATTGTCTTGTTCATCTCCATTCTCCAATTGATTTGAAATCAGTTTCGAGGCTTGTTGATTGAGACCTACAATAACTCTATAGCAGCTTTGACTGGTGGCAATCACATAAGTAATCCACTACACCAGTTGAACAGTATTCCTAGATATACCGATTCAAAACTTCAGTCCAGTAGCTATAAGGGCTTAAACGTAGTGCGAATTAGAATCTTTGAGGGTTGTTATGTATTCGCCACGGTTCGGTGATGATCTATGTCAATTTGAGACTGTGGAATATTTTCCCATCGAGCAACTTGATCCGGGCCAAGCCTCTGAAGTATTTCTGACTGTCTTTGTCTCAAGAAGCTGGTGGGTGATGCCTCGCAATAATATTATTTCAAATATTTTTATTGACAGGTTCAAGACCCAGTTCGACTCGACCAAACTCTGCCCCATTAATATCAAAAATGACCTGTATCTGACTTCCAGCCGCGTGTATATCACGGAAGCGCCGCTGAAATGGATTGCTTAGAAAGTTTCCTGCCGCACCAATNATTGATTGCAACAATTGGACTGCCTTGACACAGTTTTGTGCTGCATAAGCACCATCACGCCGCCAGCGCACCTTTGTCACAACGTCAGGCCGAATTCTATTGGACACAATATGTTCCGCTTCCCGTATGTTATCCAGTGCAAGAGCCCGCGCTGATTGTATTAGCACGCCTGCCTCAGCGACTTTCATTTGAATCTGCGTTTGCTCAGCCAACTTAACAGCATTAGCCGTCGAGTCCCGTTCACGAGTCTCAGTAACGTAATCGTCGTAGGCGCCCTGTGCCATCCCCANCATAGGCCCAACCAGAATATGNGGAAACAATCCGAGAACTGGTAGTTGATAGAGCAACCCGGGTACATGAGGTGTCCCGGGCGTAGGTCCACCACGGGTTTCTTTAGGTTCTAGTGTCATATAGTCCGCAACATAGACTGCCTCACACTGTACGTCACGACTACCGGTGCCGACTAGCCCCATCACCTGCCATGTATCAATTTCTTCAAACTCAGCTCGCGGAACCACCAACCATATTGGGCGCTTCGGCCCTTCATCATCAATCATAGCCCCCATCATCATCCAATCGCTGGGATCAATCCCACTGCAGTAGGGCCATCGACCAGTAAGCTCAAATCCACCATTTACTCGTTTTGCTTTTCCTGCAGGCGCGACCAGTGATGAAGCGATCAACGCCCGAGGATTGTCTCGCCATACCGTTTCTTGAGCCTTTGCACACCACATTGCCAGCATCCAATCGTGGCTAATAAGGTTTCCGTAGATCCACGCTGTGGATGCACACCCTCTACCAATATGCTCAGCGACGTCGATGACGGTCCTAAAGTCAAGTTCGAGTCCACCATAACGCNGCGGCTTGAGAATTGACCACAGGTGGGTATCCCAAANATCTTTGACCGTATCAGGGTGGATCGTGCGGGTGTCCTCAACGAGCGCTGCCCGAGCTGCCAGCTTTGGTGCCATAGCTATCGCCCGCTCGATCATCTCTTCACGGGTTAGGACCATTGGGAACGCTGTAGTTACCTTAGACATGGTTATACGAGCTGCGGTAATTTACCTAGCCGCTTGCTCCTCATTCCAGTAGTTAAGTTCGATCGTGATGCCGTTTGGATCNTCAATGAAAACCTGAAACAGGTTCATGCTCAAGATTTCACGCTCACGATACTCATACCTGTTCTCTTTAAGGCGTGTCATCAAATTTTTGGGGTCCTTGGCGCGAAATGCTATGTGGTCAAATGCGCCTGACCCTGTCAACGCGTCGGCACTCATTTCACCGCCGAGATGGGATGCAAGACCAGAAGAATCGTCGGGATCTACACCAATAATGTGAACGACAGCCACACCATCCACATACAGCCACGCACCCGGGAAGGGAAAGTCAGGACGATCCCCATCTACCATACCNAGCATATTGACATAAAAATCCCTAGTTTCTTCTAGTTTTACTGTCCTAATTGAGCAGTGGTCTAGAGAGTTAAGGCTCATAACGTTACTCCTCTGTTTAATGCAAAGTACTAGGATAAACGTCTCGATTAATCAGATGCAACATCAATTAGATTGTTTATATAGTAAAACCCAAGTGTGCCAACACAAATCACTGGATTTCTCTAATGAGTGAATTACCCTGACATCGTATGTCACAGTTTTATCGCTCCATTTGGGTCACATTGAGTCACATTCGTGCGGGATCGGTGTGCGTAAGTGGTTGATTTAACGTTATACCCCGTAGGAATNACNGCCTTCACACNGCGGNGGTTACCGGTNCAAATCCAGCCGCGTCCACTATATTTTTCCTGTGTTTACAGGACTTTCTACGCTTAGTAACGTCTCTTCCATCTGTAACTCAATGGTCACTGTGACCAGAATGTGACCGAAACTTCTCCAACTTGTGAACCGCGTCGTGAATATCTGCTTGATCACTATGCATATACCGATCCGCCATGGTCACACTGCGACTCGTACCAAAGTCTCTGTAATNGAGGACTTCGATTTCCAGCACGCCATCCATATGAACTACGAAAGCACCATCATGCCGATTAAAGACCGGCTACCAAAGTTCTAGCACNTCCCGGAAGATTCGGCGGCGACGGTGAAACAATGCCGGAATAGACTCAGCAGCACACCTGACTACCGTGCAGGTAACTGGGTAGCTGATCTGCCTTAAGCGGGTATTGACCCACGTCACTCACGGTTGCCCAAAAGTTGCAACGGAGTCCACCTCCATCTCGAATAAGACCCGGCGCTCGTCCATGCTGGGATCACGTAAACCATAAGGTGGTTCAGCACCCGTGTATTTGGTCCAGATGTAGTCCAACTGGGCAGTCACTCGTGGACCTTCTTGTGGGTCGTCTTCGGATACCTCTCTTACCACTGTCGCCTTTATACTGATCCAGTGATAGGTATTCTCCGGATTCATCAGCAGAAACGTCGCTTGCGGATTTTCACGTAGCCAGTCAACTTTTTTGCGATGTGTCGCGAGGTTGAGATGGATAGTATTGCCAGAATAATCGAACCATACCGGCGTTAGATTCGGACGACCTGTACGACCCATCACTGAAACAATCGCTGTGACGGGCTCATCAATCAATCGTTTATAAATCGGGTCGAGATCGTCAAGTGATGTAACTATCTCACGGTCCCCGATGGTGAATTGTCCGGCCTGTGTACCTGACGCGACATCCAGGAACTTAGCTATTGTGATAGACATCTTTATCTCCTCATTAATTGGACTATATTGGCTGTAGATATTGGACTCAAGCCTACTGATGTGCCGAATGTCAATCAAGTGCCCTTCGAACCACGAAAGCACGGATAACGGCAATAATAGGTTGTGATATAGACTTCTGGAAGCACGCCGAAAAGACCTTCCCACAAAATCCGGCGACCCAACAAGCATTTAAAGACAATCCGGCAGGGTCGCAAATCGCCGCATTCCGAAACGGCTCTCTGCTAGGGGCTAGCTTCATTATCGCTTCTCGCGCACTCGGGCTCGATTGCGATCCTATATCAGGATTTGATAATGCATTAGTAGACGAGGAGTTTTTTGCCGGCACAACATTTAGATAAAATCTCCTGTATAACCTTGGCTACGGAGGCCTGAGCGGAACGTTTAAGCGCTCGCCACGCCATGAGTTCGATGAGGTCTGCAAGATTCTCTAATCCTCATACTTCTATCATTGCAAAGTGACAACGGAGTCATCGTAGATACCGACAACTGAGTCGGTTGTTATCTGGTTATTCCGTTAGCTAGAAGCAACCCAAGCAACCGCCTAGTCTTCAATTTCGTACGGGATAATCCTATAGTAGCCACATGACTCTACAGACACTGATCATACTGGCACAGTTTGTAGCCGCTCTAGGCGTTATTTCCTCTGTTGTATACCTTGCCATCCAGGTACGCCAGAATGCCAAAATCACCAAAGCTCAGTTTGGCCACAGCCTGACATCACGACTCTACGAACGATACTTTCTCGCAGCCAAAGACCAGGAGTTCTCTCGCTTCCTGGCGAAAAACTGGTCCACGGATGAACTCGAAGACTACGAGTACTGGCGCATTACCCTGTGGATCAATACCTGCCTGGTCGATATTTTTGACACCTATGATCAGTACAAGTATGGGCTGGTAGATATTACCCATCTCAANATGCGCATGAACCTNCTNAANGCCGGGNTCATGAAGACCCGGATGGGCCGACCAACCTGGGAGTTCTGGAAGGTCAACCGAACCNNGGAATTCATTGAATGGTTCGAGATCGANATTTATGGAGGCCCGCTCACGGANACAGATCCAGAAGAATCCACGTGGCAGGATCTCAACATGAAGCGCGATTGATNAGTTCTTAGATGAAGATGGACAGGTGAAACAGTAGACATCTTCGACAAAGCCAAGAAGTTCACGGTGTTGGTGGAGTGTTTGCAGTAGATCAAATGAAACGACTGATTCTNATCTTTGTTTTTTGNGGATTGNTTTTTCCCAGTGCTTATGGTGAGTGGGTCAACGAAAGACTTTTCAAGTATTAAGGAGAATTAAATGTATGAAGANATGAGAGTAAAATATTTTTTTGTAAATTTTAAATATCCAACATACTTGAAGCTACAAATTATATGCATCAGTTNTTTGATTATTTATGCATTACTATGTTTTTTATTCGCAGGAGATAGCTCACTATGGTTTCTAAAAAATGGTTGGTGGTTGGGTATTGTTGTAGGTTTACTTGAAGGTGGAGAATCATTCTTTGCAATAAAAAAGGCCAAAAGAGATTTAGTTCAGAANAAATTCGCGCATTAATCGCTCTCAAAAACGCAGACTGATGGCGATACGTATGTTGGAGAAACACAGAACGGCACACAGNACGGTCAAGGTATGATGACATTTNCGAATGGAAACTAGTACGCTGGGGAATGGAAGAACGGAGCGAGGCACGGTCAAGGTACGTTCACATGGTCCAGTGGATATAAGTACGTCGGTGAATGGAAGGACGACAAGCTANGGAAAGGTACGGAATACGACAAAGACGGTAGTGTCACCGCTACTTTTTCGGAGGGTTTCAAGACATTGGCTAACTGACGTCAGTCATCTTTNGCAAAGCAAAGCAGTTCACTGTATTGGTGGAGTGCTTGCAGTAAGNCGATGCCGTACAGGAGAGAGGCGGTGCGTCTAGCCAATTACATTTGGTGCGGGGCGGTTCTATTGATTTTCATTGTTGTTGGTGGCTGTGCTACTACGGCAGGCTATGAGCAGGTGTTGAACACTTGGGTTGGGGCGAGCGAAGCTNGTTTGGTGAATTCATCTTGGGGTATCCCGGACGGTAGTTATCAAGCTGGAGGTCGTAAATATCTGACCTACAATTCTTCAAGCACATATACGACACCGGTGAGGACAGAAGTGCGTTGTTCGACCTCCCATACTGGCGCCACTCACTGCAACACTGAGACGTATGGAGGCACTACCTACAATTATTCCTGCAAGACAACATTNTACGTCGAGAGCAGTCGAGTAATTGGTTACAGATTCAAAGGCAATGATTGCACCGCAGTTGCTCCTAAAACCAAGACTAAAGTAAAACAATCTAAGTTTCGGTATGTTGGTGAGAAGAAAGGTGGCTTGGCTCACGGGCAAGGCAGTGTCAGCTTTAAGGATGGATCAAAAGTCGTCGGCGAATGGCGAAATGACCAAATTTTCAACGGTGAGATGTACGATAAACATGGGAATGTCATCGCGATCTACAAAAACGGTGAATATTTTATAGTTCACAANTGAATGCACCTTTCCATGGGATAGGCCAANCCGCTTGGCAACTAACCCAACTTCTGNGCTAAATCCTCCGCTCTAAGGTGCGTNTANCGCATCAACATGCGTGGGTCTTTGGGTCCTGTAATGGTGGCGACTTCTACAGGGTTTAATCCTTTCTCAAATNGCCTTGATGTNGNTTCATGACNCAGATCATGGAAGCGCAAGTCCTTAANTCCAGATCGTGAAGATGTGTCGCAACAAATTGAGTCATTNACAGGAGCATCGCAAATGAGCCTTATTCGTTCCGAGATGATAGATGAGGGAATCGCACTGATTACGCTGAACAACCCACCGTTGAATCTGGTAACTGTCGAGTTAACCGCGCTGCTNAATGACCANCTCGACAAGCTGGCGAGCGATGCGTCAGTTCGTGTATTGATCCTGACGGGAATAGGGGAGAGAGCATTTTGCGCCGGTTCGGATATTCGGGAGTTCTCGCAATTTTCCGGGCCCGATGGCCAGGTACTNGAGGGCAAACTGATTGCCGAGAATGACGCCTATAGCAAAGTAGACAAGTTTCCCAAGCCAACCATCGCTGCGCTCAACGGCAGTGCGCTCGGTGGCGGGTTGGAACTGGCTGTTTGCTGTGACCTGCTTGTTGTCGCCGAAGATACCCAATTGTCACTTCCTGAAGTCAACCTGGGGGTGTTCCCCGGGAGCGGCGGGACAGTNCGGGTCACACGCCGAGTCGGTGAAGGGCGGGCGAAGGAAATGATGCTGTTGGGTCAACCAATCGACGCGCACACAGCGCTTGGCTGGGGCCTGGTCAATCGCGTCGTCGCTAAAGGGCAGGCGCTTGAGGGTGCCCGTGAACTCGCGGAGCGGCTTGCAGGGTTGCCGAACAGGGCATTACAGCTGTGCAAACAGGCAATTGATCTCTCCTTCGATACGGATGAAACCGATGCCGTCAAGCAAACGCTGGCGCTGAGCGATGAGGCCTTTCAGACACAGGATGTCGCTGAAGGTATCCGCGCGTTCTTTGCCAAGGAAAAGCCGAAATTCCGGCATCAGTAACCGCCCGCACGCCTGCCGAGGCCCATGCAGCGCTGGATTTTGTTCTCGCACCACAATTGCCGGTGACCACAACCACAGTGTCGAGCGTGGCCAGTTAACGCGGTTAGATTGATGCATTTGTCTGGCCAGGTCGGCCGCTGAGGTGGCCTGATCAAATCGCGCGCGCCTGATCGTTACGCTCGACAAAATGGATCAGTACGCCCCCGAGTTCGGAAGGATGAATAAAACCGATCAAGGCCCGCCGCGATCCGGGTCGCCCGACGCGATCGATCACTCGCCAGTCGCGTTGTTGTAATCGATCGAGTAGCGCATTGATGTCGTAGGTCTTCAGCGCAAGGTGATGCAGGCCTTCTCCGCGTCGTTCAACAAACCGTCCGATCGCGCTGCGGTCCTGACTAGTGTCGCCCGCTGCGTTGGGGTCTATTGAGCGAGGGGCCTCGGTTGGAAGTTCGGCCAGAATCTCGAGTTCGCAATCACCTAGGGTCAGAAACGCGACCCGCAGGCCACCGATCAACTGGGCCGNACGAGGGTGCTGGACAACGCCGTGGCGATCGGAGACGAAATTTTCTACGTTGAGCCTAGTTTCATAGTCGGTCTGTCGACTCTCGATGGGGCAGCCGAGTGTGTGTTGAAACACGTGTTCTTGTCGGTCACATGCTGAACTCGCGATACCGATATGATCGATTCGTTCTAGCCACGTTGTGGTNACATCCGCGACAGAGGANATTCCGGAACACAATCGTAAGGTTACGCCGGCGGTTGCAGCACGTTTAAGTCTCACTTCCTGCCAGGTCGACATCACGGTTTGGGGCACAAGCGGGCTAGTGCTGAAGGAAAGCGGCAGTGTTGCAAGATCGGTTGCGCCGGCATCGATCGCAATATGGTCAAGGCCTGTCGTATTGGGCCGGTCAAGAAACGAGTGACCTCGTTCGACAACGCAGATTNGACTTTGGCCGAGGGAAAAAAATTCCAGATCACCATCCGCATGTGGCCGTGTTTCGCTGGGTAAGCCGAGGGCATCACCTAGAAATTCGGATAAACGCGCAGGGTTGGCAGTCGAAAGNGCGACGTAGACAAGTTTTGGATTCATTCGGTCTCNCGGTAATCGGCGACTACCTTTGCCGCGACAAGATTATTGATCATCAACTTATCAAGGCCCATCTGGGATAGGATCGACAGCGTATGTTCGCCGAGGCGCGGNGGTGGAGTGCGTACGGTAGCAGGCCCGATACTGTCGAGGCGAAGTGGATTGGACAGCTGCTTTATCTCGCCGAGCTGAGGGTGAGTGACCATTTCAACAAGCCCCGATGCCGCGAGGTTCGGGTCTTCAAATAATTGTTGCAAGTCGTAGATCGGGCCTGCCGGAATNCCGGCTTCCATTAATAACGTGGTCCATTCCAGCACTGTGCGGGAAGTCAATTTAGCATTCATTAATGCCTTGAGAGCAAGACGATTCTCCGACCGAGTTTCGTTGCTTATATAGTCGGGCGATTCGATCAGATGATTCAGATCAAGCAAGTGNCAGAGTATTTNCCACTGTGCCTGCGTTGACGCTGCAATATTAATCGTGCCGTTTGACGCCTCGAAAGTGCCATACGGATAGATCACCGGATGTTCGTTACCGATTCGTCCGGGCACCTCACCAAGGCTTAGAAAGCGTTGTCCCTGCACGCAGAGCATGCCCACGACGCCGGCGAGAAGGGAGGTTTCGACCTTCTGGCCNCGACCTGTTTCGTTGCGTTGNTNGAGNGCCG
Source organism: Gammaproteobacteria bacterium (assembly GCA_002694855.1). Classification (GTDB taxonomy): domain Bacteria; phylum Pseudomonadota; class Gammaproteobacteria; order Pseudomonadales; family Pseudohongiellaceae; genus UBA9145. The sequence continues at coordinate 2,030 of NZNL01000019.1, read as the reverse complement.
TTATNGTGCCNAGAGCACTCCACATGCCCGCGACGAGGTCTGCNAGCGGCACCCCTAGGCGGGTTGGCAGGCCATCCGCTGCACCGGTGATACTCATCATGCCGGACATCCCCTGGGCAATCTGATCATAGCCTGGCCACTGGCCATAAGGCCCCTTGGTGCCGAACCCAGTAATACTGGTGTAGACAAGGCGAGGGGCGTCATTGACCAGTGAGGGATAGTCCAGACCAATTGATTTGGTTGTCCCAGGCTTGAAGTTTTCCACAACCACGTCGACGTCACGGGCCAGTTCCTGTAATAGCGCNAGTCCCTGGGGATCGCGGAAATTCACTGCCAGGCTCTGTTTGTTGCGGTTGATGCTCAGGTAGAACACACCGATGCCACCGTGGTAGGGNCCCCATTGGCGGGTCATATCGCCGCCCTGAATGGGTTCGGCTTTGATTACCTCGGCACCAAGGTCTGCNAGAATCATCGTACAGTATGGACCGGCCAGGGCGCGGGTCAGATCGAGCACACGAAGGCCGGCAAGCGGTAAAGACATGAATATCCCTCAATTGGACTGGCAACCAAGCATATCGCTTGTATTGGTCGGNAGCTAATCGGGGATTAGATTAATGCAGGTTGGTCTTGGATAGTGAGTCGTGGTGCCCGTTTTGGGATCACCGCAGCGCGTTTGAGAGGGTGATNCCACTTAACAAATCAGTCAACGTTTGTATCCAAAAAAGTCAAAAAAATTGCGTTCTATGTGTCAACTCCGGATTTGTGGTAGAGAATAGGGGTCGACCAAAACCTGCAATGGAGTCGACATTTGATTATTCCCATCAACGAGCAGTATCGGTCGCTGGCGGGCAGGACGGAACAGGAGAGGCAATGATGAGTGGCAGCAGTCAGGAGTTATATTTTGGGTTATGTACTGATCAGAACTTGAGTTTTGATACGCTGGTGGAACGCTGGCAGTATTTTGAGGGACTTGGGTTTAACAGTGTCTGGGATTGCGATCATTTCAATCAGACGAGCAATCCAAGCGGGCCATATTTTGAGGGTTGGACGCTACTGGCAGCACTCGCGGCCCGAACTGAGCGGATACGGATTGGTGTGTTGGTCAGTTGCAATACGTTCAGGCACCCCGGGATACTTGCACACCAGGCGTTGACCGTTGATCACATTTCCAATGGCCGGCTGGAACTCGGCATAGGGGCGGGTTATCAGGAGGAAGAGCACGCACGTTTTGGTATAACGTTACCGCCACCAGGTGATCGGCGACGAGCGTTTCGTGAGGCAATTCAGATTGTTGACAGTCTGCTGCGCAATGAAACCACAACCTTTGAAGGGCGCTATTACCAACTTCATGGTGCGTACGTGCGTCCCGGCCCAGTGCAAAAACCACGTCCACGGCTAACCCTCGCAGCGCACAAAAGACTGATGCTTCGCGTTTGCGCCGAGTTTGCTGATACCTGGAACTCATTAGGCTCGATCGAAGAGATGCGCGAGCGTAACGCAATTCTTGATGAGCATTGTGCAGCGCTAGGGCGTGATCCGCTTGAGATCCGGCGCTCATGGTATGGCTGGACAGCGAAGATGATTGAACAAGGTCTACCAGACCCGTGGCAGAGCGTAGATGCGTTTGAGGAGGTTGTCGGGCGTTACCGTGAAGCGGGGGTTAACGAGTTCATCATCGATGCACCGCAACCGCAGCAGTTTTCGGTGCTTGAGACAGTGGCTACAGATCTGATTCCCCGCTTGCGCACAGCCAACAGCAGCTAACACTCTTTCGGCAAAGCCAAGAATTCACGGTGTTAGTGGAGTGTTTGCGGTAAGCCCTACACACAACCTAAACACCGCTGGTATGACTCACTCCTGTACGCTTGGCTACTTGTCCCGCTAAAGTCATTCTGGTGCATGAACAAGGGCAAACCCCTGATTCAGTAAAAAGATCGTACGAGAATGGGTTTGTTCAATTCAGTCCAATGCAGTTCAACCAAATCCAGTGTTTCTGACGGTAGAATTGACGGTAACTTTATGGATGTGCA
>NZNL01000018.1 GCA_002694855.1 Gammaproteobacteria bacterium | reverse complement strand
ACAATTAAACAATTAAACAATTAAACAATTAAACAATTAAACAATTAAACAATTAAACAATTAAACAATTAAACAATTAAATGAATACCCAAAACCTGNTCATAGCTTTAACTAAGGGTCGGATACTGGAAGAGACATTACCGCTATTCCGGCAGGCAGATATTGCTCCAAANGAGGANATCTCAAAGAGTCGTAAACTGCTTTTTGAAACTAACCACGATAATGTAAAGTTAATGGTAATTCGAGGTTCAGATGTTCCNACTTATGTTGAATTTGGCAGTGCAGACATGGGGGTGGCAGGTAAAGACTTGATCCTTGAGCATGGAAGTGAAGAATTCTATGAGCCGCTTGATCTAAAAATTGCAGCTTGCCGNTTAATGACAGCTGAATTGGTGGGATCAAATCCGGTTTCTGATCGACTTAGGGTTGCTACTAAGTTTACCAATATCGCTAAAAAATATTTTGCTGAGCAAGGTAAACAAGTTGAATTGATTAAGTTAAACGGCGCGCTGGAACTGGCGCCTTCTCTTGGGTTGGCGGATTCTATAGTAGATATAGTAGATAGCGGGGAAACTCTCAAAGCNAATGGTCTTGAACCTAAAGAATTAATAGCCAACATATCTTCTCGNGTAATTGTGAATAAGGCTTCCTTGAAAATAAAAAATGCCATAATCCGGGATATCCTAGCCAATTTGCGAGAAGCCGTTGAGGCTGGTCANTCTCGACAGTAAATATACGAAAATAGAATAAATTGTCATGGTTGATAATTCNCTCACAATTANACGGCTGTCCACCGCAGATGTGGGCTTTGAGAAAAAGCTAGCCTCTCTGTTGCAAAGAGAAATACTAACGACAAATGAGGTTACGAGTGTTGTGAGAAAAATCCTTGGGGCCGTTCGGCANCGAGGAGACCAAGCTGTGATCGAATATACCAAAAAGTTCGATGGTTTCTGCGCGAAATCAGTTACGGATTTGTTGGTAACCCGGAGGCAGATGGATGTATCACTGGATCAGATAGCACCCAAGCAACGCCAAGCGCTTACACATGCTGCTGAAAGGATTCGCCTTTACCATGAAAGACAGAAACAATCATCTTGGCACTACGAAGAGCCAGATGGTTCAGTTTATGGTCAAAAGATAAGTCCGTTAAAGAGGGTTGGCATTTACGTGCCGGGTGGCAAGGCGAATTATCCATCTTCGCTATTAATGCNAGCAATCCCTGCGCAGGTAGCAGGNGTCACAGAAATTATTGTCACAGTTCCTACAGCTTATGGTGATGATGGAAATTTGGTATTCGCTGCAGCAGCACTNGCTGGAGTAAGCCAGCTATATACAATCGGAGGAGCTCAGGCGATTGGGGCGTTGGCTTACGGTACCGAAACAGTTCCTCGCGTAGACAAAATTACCGGCCCTGGGAATATCTATGTTACTGCCGCCAAGAAGCAGGTTTATGGTGAAGTAGGGATCGATATGTTGGCAGGGCCATCAGAGTTAACTATCATNTGCGATGGTAAGACCGATCCAGATTGGATCGCTATGGATTTGTTTTCACAAGCAGAACATGATGAAAAAGCTCAATCTATCCTTATTAGTACCAGNAACGATTATNTGGAAGAAGTCCAAGCAAGCATAAATAAGCTTTTGCCAAATATGGAACGTCGNCNGATTATTGAAGCTTCATTNCTTAGTCGCGGNATTTTCATACTGGCGGAGGATATTGAAAANGCTGCGGTCGCCAGCAACTTGATAGCACCTGAACATCTTGAGCTTTCGATGGATGACCCGGAAGCAGTGCTCAGTTATATTGATAATGCNGGTGCAATTTTTTTGGGTAGACACACTGCTGAGGCGCTTGGGGATTACTGCGCAGGACCCAGTCACGTGNTACCGACATCCGGCACCGCCAAGTTTTTCTCTGTGCTTGGGGTTTATGACTTCCAGAAACGAAGTTCCATAATCAAGTGTTCGCCCTCTGGCGCAAATAAGCTAGCTATAACAGCAGCCGAATTGGCTCGTAATGAACATTTACAGGCTCACGCGCTGTCTGCAGAATATCGGCTCAATGAAATGCTTGATATAGAAGAGTCATAAACGGGAGAAGCATTGCGGGAAGTCCTTTCGGGTTCGCAAGCAGCTTCCAGCTAAACAACCGGTTCGCTAGGTTTCAATGATTAAAGCCTCGCCAAATCCCAGAGTGACCGGCAAGTTGAATGTTTGACCATTGCGGTAGACCTGCACAGTGATTGTGTCACCGGGTTTTTTGTTACGAATCTCCATCATTATGTTTTGGCCATCGATGACTGGCGTTTCTTCGACGCGGGTTATCACATCTCCAGGCTGAATGCCGGCGCGCTCGGCGGCGCCACCTCCATCTACATTTTCGACCAGCATACCCCGAACGTGATCGACACCGAAAAACAGCTGGCTGGATTGCTCATTCAATGCCTCGCCGGTTAGAACGCCNAGGTAACCCGAATTTGCAACAATAGCTTGTTTCACTAGTTCTTCCATTACAGAAACTGCAATACCAGCAGGAGTAGCAAACCCGATTCCTTCGAAATTGCCTGATTCTGAAAAAATGGAAGAGTTTAGTCCTACCAGCTTTCCACTGGTATCGATCAAGGCGCCTCCTGAGTTGCCTGGGTTAATAGCAGCGTCAGTTTGAATAATCGAGACCGATGAATCTGAATTGTGTGTAAGAGCGCTTACAATACCTTGTGATACAGATTGACCAATATTTCTAGGGTAGCCAATTGCAAAAACAATATCTCCAACTTCTAGCTGCCGATCGTTGCNTATTTTAATAGGTGCCAGGTTGTCCATATTAATGTGCAACACAGCCAGATCGTTTCCTTTATCCCAAGCAACAACAGTCGCAGGAGTACGTCTACCGTCACTAATAGTAACTTCTGTATCGAAAGCGTCGAATAACGTATCAACGACATGCAGATTGGTTAGAATAAAGCCTTGCTCGCTGATGATAACACCTGAACCGAGACTGTCTCTTTCACCTAGATATAGATTTACCCTGTCTTCAGCGGCGCGTTCAACGGATTCCACGTTTACGCTTGTAGCATTGATGCTCACAACGGAAGGCGCAGCTTTTTTGATAGCTTCTGCGAAAGATGTAGTATTGGTAAGAAGTTCCCGAACCTCAGGTATTTCAGCTACTTGCTGGCTAAGTTCACTGAGTTTCTGATATTGAAGATAGACAATAGCAACAAGCAGACCATAGATTATGGGCCAGCTTGCAAATCGAAGTATTTTTAGTAGCTGCTGCATTAGNNAAGTACCNAAGTTGACAGGANACCACTATGGTATGATTCCTGANNCAATTCAATATACAGCGTTGTCGAGGTCCTTTCCAATGTCTGTGAACCTGAAAGAACTCGAATCTGAACTCAATAATCTATTAAAACCTGAACAGTTCACTGACTATTGCCCAAATGGTCTTCAATTGGAGGGTCGGTTTGAAGTCAATAAAATTGTAAGTGGTGTGACAGCTTGCCAAGCACTTATCGGTGCGGCAATCGAAAGTAGTGCTGATGTATTGTTAGTACATCATGGGTATTTCTGGCGTGGTGAAGATCAGACTATTACTGGTTTAAGAAAGAAACGAATCCAATCGCTCCTAGAACACGACATCAGTCTTTGCGCGTATCACTTGCCGCTAGATGCCCACGAAGAACTTGGCAACAATGCTCAACTTGCTCGTAAGTTGGATCTTGTTATAGAAGGTGTGCTTGATAAAAATGCAAAGAATCCGATTGTTTTTAAGGGCAGGTTAGAGAATCCNTGTACTTTTAATGAGTTCAGCCGCTTACTCGCAGTGCGCTTGGCTAGAGAGCCGCTGGGAATAAAAGGTTTAGCTGAGAAGATTAAGACCATAGCTTGGTGCACTGGCGCAGCCCAAAATTATATCGGAATGGCTGCGGACGCGGGAGTTGACGCCTATCTAACCGGNGAAGTATCCGAAGCCACAGTGCATATTGCGAGAGAATCAGGATTACATTTTTTTTCAGCCGGGCATCATGCAACGGAGCGCTACGGTGTTCAGGCAGTTGGTGATTATCTGGCTCGTAAATTCAATATTTGTCATGANTTTATCGATATTGATAATCCTGCATAAAAAGCGTGTTCTANNCGCATCTGAAAGTTGNNGTGNGNAATCCCTATATTATTTCTTCCNCNTCCATTAGTTTTATTACTTGGTCAAGACATTCCTCAATGGACAATTGATCAGTATCTAGTTCTAGGTGAGTATTTTCAGGTGGGCTATAGAGAAAGGATAGCCCGGGAATATCTGTCGATTCAGATCCTTCTGCCGCGGTATACAATCCACTNGGGTCACGCTGGATACAGACTTCCATAGGTGGGTTTAGATAAACTATATAACAATTATTCTTGCCGATTACGCTTAAGGTATGTTCCCGAGAATCGGCGTTCGGTGCTACGAAAGAGGCACAGCAGATTACTCCAGAATCGTTAAGGAACCTAGCAATATGGGCACTTCGTCTTAAATTTTCGGCTCGACCCTCTGAATCATGTGACAGATCTTTGCTGATACCCAGTCGCATTGCCTTGCCATCCAGCACGGTGCTTATGCGACCTCTATCGAATAGTTTACGTTCCAGNCCATAGGACAATGTTGATTTGCCAGATCCGGACACGCCGATAAACATAATGGTTGCTGGTTTCTGACCATAGCGCGCANCGCGCTCTTCCTTGGAGACATGTNTATTATGTGATTCGACTAGTTGAGTTTTAGGCCGCNGCNCACANTTAATCATACCGGCACCAACTGTGACATTAGTGAGTCGATCAATAACAATAAACCTACCTGTAGCGCGATTATGCNTGTAACTGTCAAACGAAAATGGCTGATCGACGATGACTTCTACGAGCCCGATCTCATTCAGTTCAAGAGCTGGNGCGGGACTCTTTTCGATTGTGTTCACGTCGATTCGGCTGTGAATTGTTTTTACTTGCCCGCTCACTGTCTTGGTNCCCAGCTTAAAATCGTAAAGTTTACCTGGAAGTAAAGGATTTTCTGTCATCCATACCACCGTGGCTTCGAAACTATCGTGACTCGTCGGCAGGTTATCTGAGTGGGCAATGACATCGCCACGACTAACATCAATTTCGTCTTCTAACGTCAAAGTTATAGCCATATCTGTGAAGGCAATTTCCAGTTCTTCATCGTATGTCACAATCGATTTAATTCGGCTGCTTTTCCCGGACGGCAGAACCTTAATATCGTCACCTTTTCGGACCACTCCGGAGGCAACTGTCCCGCAAAATCCTCGGAAGTTAAGATTAGGGCGATTAACGTATTGGACTGGAAATCGGAAATCAGAATAATTTCTATTAACGGAAATTTCAACGGCTTCAAGAATTGGCATTAGCGCATTGCCTTCGTACCAAGGGATATTCTCACTAATGTTTACTACATTGTCCCCGTTCAGTGCCGATAATGGAATGAAATGAAAATCAGTGGGGTCTAGTTTCTCGGAAAATTCCAAATAATCTTGTTTGATTGCATCGAATACGCTCTGTTCATAATTAACAAGATCCATTTTGTTAATAGCAACGATAATGTGCTTTATGCCTAGCAGTGAAGCGATGAAGCTGTGCCGACGAGTTTGTGTTAAAACACCTTTTCTGGCATCAATAAGAATAATCGCTAGGTCGCACGTTGATGCTCCAGTTGCCATGTTACGAGTGTATTGCTCATGGCCTGGTGTGTCCGCGATAATAAATTTCCGTTTTGATGTGGAAAAATAACGGTAGGCCACATCGATGGTAATGCCCTGTTCTCGTTCAGCCTGCAATCCATCAACTAACAGTGCCAAGTTAAGTTTGCCCTCTGTAGAGCCAGATTTAGCGCTGTCTGCTTCGATGGCAGCCAGCTGATCTTCATAAATCATCTTCGAGTCGTGAAGTAATCTGCCAATCAGTGTGCTCTTGCCATCGTCGACGCTACCGCAAGTTAGTAAGCGCAGCAACTCCTTGCGCTCATGTTGCCCAAGGTAAGCATTTATATCCGAGCTTATTAGCTCTGACTTATGAGACATTAAAAATACCCTTTGCGCTTCTTTTCTTCCATCGAGCCGGCCTGATCGGTGTCAATAAGCCGGCCTTGTCGCTCAGAGCTGGTCGTCAACAACATTTCTTGGATTATTTCGGGAAGTGTCGTCGCGTTGGATTCGACTGCACCAGTTAGGGGGTAACATCCAAGCGTGCGAAAACGTACAGTCTTTTTCTCAATTATCTGATCTTCTGAAAGAGGCATTCGGTCGTCATCAACAAGTATATCTACACCATTTAGGTTTACCACTGGTCTAGGTTTTGCGAAATACAAGGGAACGATATCAATGTTATTCAGGTAGATATATTGCCATATATCAAGTTCAGTCCAGTTTGACAGTGGGAAGGCTCTGATGCTTTCTCCTTTTTTAACTTTACCGTTGTAGATGTTCCAAAGTTCTGGACGCTGATTTTTCGGATCCCAAACATGCCGATTGTCTCGGAACGAAAAAATGCGCTCCTTTGCTCTCGACTTTTCTTCATCCCGGCGTGCACCACCAAAGGCAGCATCAAAGTTGTATTTATCCAGAGCTTGCTTCAGGGCCTGAGTCTTCATTACATCAGTATGTTTTTCACTGCCGTGGGTGAAAGGATTAATTCCTGCAACTACCCCTTCTTGGTTGACATAAACAATGAGCTCAAGTCCGAGTTTCTTCATTTGTTGATCGCGAAATTCGATCATTTCTTGGAATTTCCAGGTTGTGTCTACATGCATCAAAGGGAAGGGGGGTTTGCCCGGATAGAATGCCTTTAGCGTTAGATGAAGCATGACAGATGAATCTTTGCCGATCGAATAAAGCATGACGGGATTTTCGAATTCGGCCGTGACTTCGCGAATGATATGTATGCTTTCCGCTTCAAGCTGCTTAAGGTGCGTTAGCCTGTACTCAGACATCTAGTTTGTCTCTTGGGTCAAAGGCAGCTTGAATGGACAGAGTAATTATGAATGTTAGAACTGTTAAACTGGGTTTATTTGGCCGGCTGAATAGGAATTTCTTCTTCAGTAATTGGCGTGGTTTTCTCCAAACCAAACTCTTCCGATAAAGCGCCTTTCTGCTTGGGGCTTTGTTTCGTGGCATAGTCTTTAGGAGCGATCAAACCGTTAGCCTCTTCGGGAGTGTCGTTAGTTTCAAAAACTGCATCTGTTTCAGTAGGTAGCAATTTGCCGGCGACCTCCGTGGAACAAAGGTCCTGTGCTCCGCTCGCCAAATGTTGGTACACTTCCTTATAACTCTCAGTCATATGCTGCACTAACTCAGCAGTCATGCTGAAATGGTCACTTACGCTATCCCGATATTCGTTGTGATTTTCTTTGAGAGTACGAACCTGGCTTTCCAGTTCCTGCACGCGCGACGAACCAATGTTTAGCTTGCTCGCAAATAGAACTCCGACCACCACTCCGACCGCCAGACACGTTATTGCTGCTAAATAAATCATGAAAGTTTAATTTCGTTCCTGACTATGGATTTAGGCTCGCTTTATCGATCTGAGGTGCAATAAGTATACCTTAATTTGATACGTGGCCTGTAATTACATTTCGGAGGCCTAAACTTGTAAAAAGTCTGCTGCAAGCCTCTAGATTTGGGCCATTTTTGTTTTATGATCCCTTGAATATTAGCTGTCTCTTCGGTAGTATTCGCCCTCCCTGAAAATATCCCTACAGATCAAAAGATGAAGACTTACAGCGCAAAGCCCCACGAAGTTGATCAGAACTGGCTTTTGGTGGATGCTGAAGGCCAAACGCTGGGNCGCATGGCTACAGCGATTGCCACTAAATTACGTGGTAAACACAAGGCGGAATATACTCCGCACGTAGATACTGGTGACTATGTTGTTGTGATTAACGCTGGCAAAGTCAAAGTCACTGGAAACAAGGCTACCGATAAGCTTTACCATTCTCACTCAGGTTTCCCAGGTGCACTGAAATCCATTTCCTTTGAGAGACTTATAAAGAAATCTCCAGAGAAGGTGATCAAGCTAGCGGTGAAGGGAATGCTTCCGCGCTCTCCTCTTGGCCGTGCTATGTTTAGAAAACTAAAGGTCTATGCAGGGACCGAACATCCTCACGGCGCTCAACAACCCCAGACTATCCAACTGTAAAGGGATTGATAAAACTTATGGTAGCTACTCAATATTATGGTACCGGTCGCCGAAAGACATCAACAGCCAGAGTATATCTAGTCAGTGGCAGCGGTAATATAACTNTCAATCGTCGTCCGCTTGATGGCTACTTCGGCCGTGAAGTCGCTCGAATGATTGTACGGCAACCTCTTGAATTGGTAGAAATGACGAAGAAATTTGATATAAATGTTTCAGTTAGTGGAGGCGGTAGCTTNGGTCAAGCTGGCGCAATTCGTCACGGGATTACTCGGGCGCTGATGGAATATGACAACGAACTTAAGCCAACTTTGCGAAAAGCGGGTTTTGTTACTCGGGATGCCCGTGAAGTTGAACGGAAGAAAGTAGGTCTTCGTAAGTCTCGCAAGAAGCCGCAATTCTCGAAAAGATAACNGGAAAGGGGACTCAAAAAACGCCGATGTGAGCGCNTAAGATCGACGTTTTTTTTGGTTGTAAATTAAATAATTATTATATTAATCAGTATCTTAAATATTTTTAGCNCTCTAGGGTCTCTTGAAAAACAAGTAAGAATTTACTAACATTCGGCCGGTTTGCTAATAACAAAAAGATTCGTGAATCATCTCTACAANAACTGGATATATCCCACTATAACCGGCGAACAAGGTTGCTCTCGCAGAGTGGGAAACGATGCCACTTGGCGCAGAAGTTTTGACTGAAATTTAGCGTGATCTCGAGGGGAAAGTTAAGGTGACTGACGACAGTTCTGATACTGGCCGCAGACGATTCCTTGTAGGTTCGTCTTCAGTGGTCGGTGCGGCCGGAATAGTTGGAGCGTCAGTTCCTTTTGTTGGTTCCTGGAATCCTAGCGCCAAGGCTCGAGCTGCAGGTGCTCCAGTTCGAATTGATATCAGTCGATTACAGGAAGGTGAGATGCTAGGGCCGATTCCAGCTTGGCGGGGTCGTCCTATTTTCATTGTTAAGCGCAGCAGGGAAGTATTGATGGCGTTAAACGAAGATCTGGGCCGATTGGCAGATCCGGATTCCCAGGAGCCGGAACAACCCGAATATGCTCAGAATGAATATCGGTCTCGAACCCCCGAATTAATAGTGCTTGTAGGTCTTTGTCCTCATCTGTTCTGTTCCCCTACCCCTCATATCCAGCTCCGCCCGGAACAATTTGATAGCGAATGGCGCGGTGGTTTCTTCTGTCCCTGTCATGGGTCCCGATTCGATCTAGCGGGTCGCGTCTACGCAGGGTCACCCGCATCACGTAATATGCAGGTACCTCCTTATTCTTTTGAGGGTGACGATGTCTTGATTATTGGTGTTGANCGGGAAAACACNGNATGAGNGACATCAGCAATACCGNAAAAAAAATCAAGCTAGGACGTTTCATGTCCGAAATNATTGATCTTCGAGATTGGGTTGACGCTAGGTTGCCGATCGTAGCTGCTTGGAAGAAACACATGAGTGAGTACTACGCACCGAAGAACTTCAATATCTGGTACTTCTTCGGAGTACTTTCACTTGTAGTGCTTGTAATTCAGCTACTTACTGGTATCTGGTTGACGATGAATTATACAGCCACCGCCGAAGAAGCATTCGCTTCTGTTGAATACATTATGCGGGATATTGATTATGGGTGGATGCTTAGATACCTCCATTCCACCGGTTCTTCTGCTTTCTTTTTCGTTGTTTATATTCACATGTTTCGTGGCTTGATGTATGGCTCTTACCAAAAACCCAGAGAATTAATCTGGGTCTTTGGCATGACCATCTACCTGGTCCTGATGGCTGAGGGCTTCTTTGGCTATATCCTACCTTGGGGCCAGATGTCGTACTGGGGAGCTAATGTTATTGTGTCCTTGTTCGGNGCCATCCCAGTTGTTGGTGAAGATTTATTGGTATGGATTCGCGGAGACTATCTAATTTCCGGCGCCACACTGAATCGTTTCTTTGCGCTCCATGTTGTCGCGTTACCTATAGTTCTGCTTGGTTTAGTGGTACTCCATTTGTTGGCGTTGCATGAAGTTGGNTCCAACAATCCAGATGGAATAGAGATCAAAAGGACTAAAGGACCGGATGGTATTCCGCTGGATGGTGTGCCGTTCCATCCTTATTACACCATCTACCATGATCTCCCTGGAGTTGTATTATTCCTCACTGTCTTTTGCGCCATCGTTTTCTTTGCGCCAGAAATGGGAGGCTATTTCCTCGAAGTTGCGAATTTCCAAGAAGCGAACCCACTTAAAACTCCAGAGCATGTGCCCCCGGTCTGGTACTACACGCCGTTCTACTCAATGTTGCGTGCGGTCACATGGTCCGGTTTTGGGATGGATGCTAAATTTTGGGGCATGTTGGTGATGTTCAGTGCTATCGCCATCCTTTTTACGTTGCCATGGTTGGATAAAAGNTCGGTAAGGTCCATGCGATACAAAGGCTGGTATAGTCGTATAGCGTTACTGGTTTTNGTAGTCAGCTTCATCATTCTTGGTGTGCTTGGAACTCAGGCAGTGAGCNNNGCGAAGACTCTACTGGCTCAAATTACAACTGCCATCTACTTTTTGTATTTTATTCTCATGCCCTTCTACACTCGGGCTGAAAAAGTGGCTGAGCCACCCGGACGCGTTACAGGCCGCTGGATCAGCATTCCACAGTTTTTTGGCAGCATATTATTGCTGATTGTGCTGGTTATGTTGCCNCTGATGTTGGTAGCAGCTAACGCTGAAGCTGCATCTGCTGGTAACTTGAATCTGAAACATGTTGAAACCGATTTTGGCGATAAGAATTCTTTGCAACGTGGCTTTAAGTATTACATGAGCTATTGTATAAGTTGCCATGCTTTAGGTTATGCCCGTTACGAACGTACTGCTGATGATCTCGATATCCCACATGACCTAGTTTTGGAAAATCTGGTGTTCGATGATTCACTCATCGGAGACCTAATGGAAAATGCGATATCTGAAGAGGACGCTCAAAACTGGTTTGGCGCAGCTCCTCCCGATTTAACCTTGGCAGGCAGGGTGCACACAGCCGATTGGCTATATACTTATTTAAAGTCTTTTTATAACGACCCTGTCAGGCCTTTGGGCGCTAATAACAAGATTTTNCCTAATGTAGGTATGCCTAATGTGCTTCATGAGCTGCAGGGCAACGTTAGTTGTTATGATCACGGAACCGGAGATCCTGCACAATGTGAACTTCAACATGTCGAAGGGACAGGATTAATGTCTGAGGAAGAATTCGATACTGCGATTGCTGATTTGGTTAACTTTTTGTATTACATTGGCGAGCCGATTCGTGATCAGCGACAAAACATTGGTATTTGGGTGCTAGTATTTCTNGGCGTGCTCTATATTCTTACGGCATTAATGGGCCGAGAGTTCTCGAAGGACTACCATTAGTTACTTTTTATCAGGCTGTCAACTAAAAGCTTATTAACTACAGAGGTTTAATTATGGGTGTGGTCGCAAAGAGATCTTCCATGACATTCTATTCNGATGGGGCGAGTCATTATAGCCATAGAGTGCGTATCGTTCTGGCGGAAAAAGGGGTAGCAGTTGAAACTATTGATGTGGATTTAGACAATAAACCTGAAGATCTGGCGGCGCTTAATCCATATAACACGCTACCGACTCTAGTCGATCGTGATCTCGTCCTTTATGAAGCAGACATCATGATGGAATATCTTGATGAACGCTTTCCACATCCGCCGTTGTTTCCTGTCTATCCGGTTGCGCGAGCGCAGAGTCGNCTTTGGATTTTTCGTATCCAGAAAGATTGGTGCTCATTGGTTGATTCCATCATGGNGGGTTCCGGTACGTCCTCCCAAGTTGAAAAAANACGCAAGAATTTGCGCGAGAGCCTTATTTCTATTGCTCCGATCTTTGGAGAGAAGCCATTCTTCATGAGTGACGAGTTCACCATCGTTGATTGCTGCGTTACGCCAATTCTGTGGCGCTTGCCGGTTATGGGAATTGAATTGCCTAAAACGAAGACCACTAAACCTTTGCTGGATTATCGGGATCGGCTTTTTGAGCGCGAATCAGTGATGGCTAGTCTTTCTGAACAAGAGAAGGAGATGGTCTAGCGGTATTCGAAGACCTATATTCGGGGTACTTGTAATGACCATGACTCCCAGTCGGCCTTATCTGATTCGTGCGCTGTATGAATGGATACTCGAGAATGAATGCACTCCTTATATCATGGTTAATGCTTTCGAGGATGGTGTAGAGGTTCCTCAGGAACACGTAAAAGATGGTCAAATCATTTTGAATATCTCNCCAAATGCGGTTCAGAATCTTTCGATACGCAATGAGGCTATCGATTTTGANGGCCGGTTTGGAGGTATCCCCAAGAAGGTCTACGTGCCNGTGGGAGCGGTTACTGTAATTTACGCCAAGGAAAACGGGCAGGGCATGGTCTTTGATGGGGAAGGGGATATACCAACCCCCCCCTTACCGCCGGNGCCNGATGATCCAAAAGTTAAACCTGGAGGTCGCAGAAAGGGNCCATCTTCTAAGAAACCGCCCCTTCGGTTAGTCAAGTAACGCTGTTTAAGAGCAGGACTTCTTAAGACTCGCTAACATATTCGAAAACCTTTATAACTTTGGTTACCCCCGANATGTTGCGAGCTAGATTAGCTGCGTTGTCGCCCTCTGTTTGACTGATCAANCCCATCAGATATACGGCACCATTTTCAGCAACGACTCGTACCTGATCCGACGGTACATCGCCGTCGGTAAAAATCAAGGTACGCACTTTGGTGGCAATCCATGTGTCATTAGTACGAGAGAGTANGCTGGTGCGGCCTGCGACTTCTAATTCGTTGTGAATTCTCTTGATTTTGGAGCTAGCCTGAGATGCNATTTCGCTGGCACGAGTTTTGAGNGCTTTAGATTCTACCTGNCCCACTAGTAGTACAACACCATTATGACTGATTACATCAAAGCTAGCCTGTCTGAAGGCTGGCTCTTGGGACCTCATGTTTACTTTTACCTTAGTCTCAATCAATTGATCTTCAACGACAGCACCTGCGGTACGTTCAGTCGGATCTTCTTGGATGCCCTGTTCTCCTGTGGTTTGAACCAGAATGGTGGTGCACGAGCTGGAAACAATTAGCAATAGGATTATAAAGACCCTGAAAAAATTCATACGTCATNTCCTCCAAATAATTGGGTATCAATAAAGTCACAAAGGCAATGGATCACCACCAAATGGACTTCNTGTATTCTTGCTGTCCGGTCTGAGGGAATNCGGATTTCAATATCTTGCTCATTCAAAAGTTGGGCCATAGGACCCCCGTCTTTCCCCGTTAACGCAACTATAGACATTTCCCTATCATGGCTTGCGTTTATCGCTTCCACTACATTAGCGGAATTGCCGCTCGTTGAGATTGCTAATAGTATGTCTCCAGGTTGCCCAAGGGCGGTAATCTGTTTGGAAAAAATTTGGCTATANTCGTAGTCATTCGCGATAGCAGTCAATGTTGAACTGTCCGTTGTTAACGCAAGAGCCGGTAGTGCGGGACGCTCTTTCTCGAATCGGTTTACTAATTCGGCAGAAAAGTGTTGAGCGTCGCCCGCGGATCCGCCGTTACCACAGCTGAGAATTTTCCCATTGTTCAGCAGACATTGAACCATCTTATTACCGGCATGATGAATTGGAGTAACCAATATATCCGCGGCTTTCTCCTTGACTTCGATACTTTCCTCGAAATGCCTACTGATTCGTGCCTGCAAGTCCATTAATAGTCCAGAAAGATGCAATTTATAAAAAATATTAATCTATATCGGCCACTTTGNGGTCATTGTTACCTAGGCTTGCCCAGAGATTGGTCTAATTCCNAGAACATTGGACTTGTCCGAGTTCGCGAAAGTTGCAAGAGAACAAGAATTTTTTCCAATTTATTCTCAATTGCCAGTGGTCAACACCAATTACATCAAATTTGCTTTGGCTGGAATTGCGGCAGGGAAGGAGTGAAACAAAAGATATACGGCGTTAGTTTCTTTTGCAGGTTTCAGGCTAAGTCGTTCCAAATTTTTGGAGTAATTAATTATCTACTAATATTTCCATCGATTCTATATTCACGAGCGANGCCACTTTCAAATTGTGCCATANTTAGTGTGCGGTGAATCCGCTGTCCTTCTGACATTTGTAATTTGCCAGTAGTGCCCTGTATTGAGTTAACTCTTTGGTTGGNAAATTGCTTCAGCCTCGGATATAACCGGAAACTGTCAATTCCCATAGCCCGAAGTCGCTGTAATGGACCTTGGACTTGTCGCAGATTCGTGTTCATTTCCACCTTAAGTTCATCTGATTCTTGTAAAACCCACGGTGCGTCTGCAAATACAATACCGTCAAGATCGCTATTTTCACTCTGATTGTCTTGGCCATCATAGATCGATGGCAGGGAATATACAGGCACGTCTCCTGCAAAATAGAACGCGAGTGTTGGTTTAATTTGCCGCCCCTGCCGAGGATTAGCTATTAGAAAAATGAAGTCAATATCATTTCTTCGGCGAGGAATGAACTCTATATTATTTCGAGGAAGCAAATTCAGAAGCCTATCAGCGCGGGCTTCGCTCGAGTCGATCGCTATTAATCGTTTTATGATGTCCGCGAAGCTGCTTTCATCATTGAAAGTTTGCTCAGATACTACGGCACCACCTTCCGCTGCCCACTGCCTTGAGAAATACCTCTGCAATCGGAGGTAATCTTCCGAGCTCGGTGCAATTAATGCCGCATTCCTGTATCCGGCCTCCCAAGCTAACTGCACAATTTGGCCGATTTCATCTTCTGGTGCTAAGCCAAATTGAAACAGTTTTTCCTTATCCAAAGGTGGGGTATCACTATAGTTTAGAGCCAGTGTGGTTNNGGGAAGCTCAGGNANTTGTGCGAGTTGGTTAACAANTTGNTTATTCAAAGGTCCAATGATNAAATCTGCTCCACTGGTAGTAGCCTCATTATAGATTGGAAAAATAGAAGTTACGGTGCTGCTGTCAAAGACCGATATCCGTGGCACTTCTCGTGATATCCCGAGGGCTTGGTAGTATGCACTCAGGAATCCTTCNNGAATTGCGTTACCCGCTGGNTGTTGTAAGGGAAGGATGAGAGCTATATGGGAAGGGCGTTGGTTCCAGGTNTGCTGGAGTTCAACGAGTGCGTCAGGAAGCTGATTGACAGCAGAATGGCGCGCCCATACGCGCTTCCACTGCGCTATTGAATCTAACTGCCTGCGGATGCTGAACTCGTCGACCCTGACCGTGCGGGCCAGTTCAATCCANCCTCTNAATTCGTAACTGGTTGCTTCTTCAGCTAGGTTAGCAAGTTTTTCGGTGTCTAGGCCGGTCAAGGCAGCCCACAATTTGTCGAATAATTCTGAAGTTCCATTATCCCATCCGTTTGTTGAGGATGCCGCGTAGGCTTCAATTGCTGGAATGTTCTGTCCCACTTCCATCAAGGTATCGCCTAAAAGTATGAAGTACTCCCTTCCTAGCTCTGACNTGGCGTTCGCGCCAGATGNCANCGAGCCCCTCAACCAGCGTATCGCTGTATCGGTATTACCNGATTGTAAGTCCAGTCTCGCTCGAACCATTGCGTAGCGTANACGTAAATCTGTGGAAATATCTTCAGGCAAATTACGTTGTTCCNCTTCAAGCTGTGCTCTCTCAATGAACCCCACTTCCAGCATGGTTTCGAGTGCTTGCAGCGTGAGAACGAAGGCCGCCGTTCCGGATTGGGTTTGTGCCGCGGCCAATAGTCCNTCAATAAACTCTGTTGTAGACTCCTTTGCAGAGGTTTCCTCAATAGTATTGGTCGGATCTATACTACATCCGACTCCTGATGCGACTATAACCATCAGGGCTAGACGAGTTAAATAGTAAGTNATTGTNGTTTCCATCACGTTACGNAAAGTAGAATNGCTATTAATAAAAAAGATTAATACAAGTTTAAGANNCGGGCAATATTTTAGAGAAAGCAAANGGCTGTANATGACTAATANTGGAATANTNTTTATTGTTGCCACTCCTATTGGAAATCTTGATGACGTCAGTCAGCGGGCCGCAGAAGTGCTNGCAAATGTAAACATTATTGCTGCAGAAGACACTCGCCATACGCGCAAGCTACTGAATCAGCTTAAAATAGATACCCCACTAACTGCTTACCACGATCACAGTGATGCAAAAAAAGCGGATAAGCTATTACTGAGGGTACAACAGGGACAATCCGTAGCCTTGGTGTCCGATGCTGGAACACCTCTTATTTCTGACCCTGGTTATAGGCTCGTAAGACTGGCAAGGAAGTCCGGAATCACGGTCAGACCCATCCCGGGTGCTAGTGCTGTAATAGCAGCCCTTAGCGTAGCTGGGCTGGCCACAGATAAGTTTATTTTTGAAGGGTTTTTACCAGCTAAGGCTTCTGCGCGGAATAAAAAACTAATAGAGTTGGCTTTTGAATCGCGAACCTTGGTGTTCTATGAATCGCCTCATCGAGTANTTAAGACCATGGCTGCATTGANCGAAATTTTGGGNAAAGAAAGGCAAATTTTTATAGGAAGGGAACTNACNAAGAAATTTGAATCGCATTTTTTTGGTGAAGTACAGAAAGGGTTAATTTGGTTGGGAGAGGACAGAGACCAGCAAAAGGGGGAATTTGTGATTGTGGTTGCTGGCTGTGAACCAGAATTATTTGATGCGTATCAGCGGCAGCAGGCTTTGGNTTTGATCAAAATCTTGCGTAAAGATTTGTCCCTGAATCGAGCCGTATCCATCAGTAGCCACGTTTTCGCAGCACGTAAAAATCAACTTTATGCCCTAGCGCTCGCTGAAGATGCCGAAGAATAGGAACGACCCTTGAGTTAATGTCACTTCTCAATTAGGCTGGAGACGAGTCAGCTGGGCAATTGCTGCCTGTGCTTCTTTGTTTATCGCCTGGCGTTATCCAAGGAAACAGGTGGAGGAAAGTCCGGGCTCCATAGAGCAGGGTGCCAGGTAACACCTGGGGGGTGCGAACCCACGGCCAGTGCAACAGAAAATATACCGCCTGATTACTCACGAGTAGTTGGGTAAGGGTGAAATGGTGCGGTAAGAGCGCACCGCGCGACTGGTAACAGCTCGCGGCTTGGTAAACCCCATCCGGAGCAAGGCCAAATAGGAATCCTTCAATGTAGCTCGCATTGGATTCGGGTAGGCCGCTAAAAGGCAGTGGTGACACTGGCTGCAGATGAATAATTGTCCTCGACAGAACCCGGCTTATAGGCTGACTCTCTCCCTTAATTCNGAAGNTTTTGAAGAAAGCANNTTAAATGACNTAGATAGNATGCTGTNTTTAGACATTTTNTGAGAATTTGATTGCTGCAAGACNTNCTAGAGACNCNTTTTTTAAAGACAAGAACCCGAAATTTCGTAAAAAAANCATAGAAATAGTGCTTGCACAGTGAGATGAGTGTGCCTATAGTGTGTCTTTGTGGTGAAAAGTGGAAATTATTGTCTTATTGTGGGTTATAATGGATAAATCGCAGTAAGTCTTTTCCGATTATAAGGGGACAGCGAGTGTTTCGCGGCATCAATACCATTAACTTGGACGCGAAAGGGCGNATGGCCATGCCTGCCCGCTATCGTGAGCAATTAGTCAATTACTGCTCAGGACACCTCATTGTCACAATCGATACTAATCATTGCTGCCTTCTTTTGTATCCGCTCACCGAATGGGAGCAGATCGAACGTCAGATTGAATCTCTACCAAGCTTTGACTCAATGTCCCAACGTGTAAAACACTTATTGATAGGTCATGCAAATGACCTGGAATTAGATAGTAGCGGAAGAATCTTGTTGCCGCAGGAATTACGATTTTATGCGAAGTTGGAAAAACATGTGTGCTTAATAGGNCANGGGAANAAACTCGAGATATGGGANCAAGACGNCTGGAATGAACAAAGAGATCAATGGTTATCTGAATCTTCAACAGAAGGGGAGTTACCCGANAAGTTAAGATCCTTGGCGTTTTAGGTGAGTCGAACCAGTGGCCGGCAATTCGCTTCACGAGACTGTTCTTAAAAATGAAGCCATATCGGCTCTTAATATAATCCCGGGTGGAGTTATTATCGATGTTACGTTTGGGCGNGGCGGTCACAGCAAAGCAATCCTCAAACAATTGGGTACAGAGGGCAGGTTGCTTGCTGTCGACAGAGATCCAGAAGCAATTGATGAAGCTGTACAANTACAACAGCAGGATGTGCGNCTAGAAGTAGCACATGCACCATTTAGTCAACTTGGAGAGCTGGCAGTATCAAAAAATATCCAAGGAAAAGTCAGTGGAGTTTTGTTTGATCTCGGCGTTTCTTCGCCACAGTTGGATACTGCAGAAAGGGGGTTCAGTTTCATGAAAGAGGGNCCTCTGGACATGCGGATGAATCCTTTAGATGGAAATAGTGCTTCCCACTGGATAAATTCAGCCCCTGAAAAAGAAATTGCCAATGTGTTGTTCAAATTTGGTGAGGAAAGATTTTCAAGGCGTATAGCGAGACGCATAGTTCGTGAACGTGACTTAGAGCCAATTCTAACCACGAGGCAGCTTGCAGATATTGTAAAGCAAGCCAATCCTGCTTGGGAGAAGGNCAAGCACCCTGCCACGAGGTCGTTTCAAGCTATTCGGGTTTTCATTAATCAGGAATTCGAGGAAATCGAAAAAGGGTTGTCACAAGCGCTATCGGTATTGAAAGTTGGNGGACGTCTGGTTGTGATCAGCTTCCATTCGTTGGAAGACCGAATAGTCAAGAAATTCATGAGCGCGCAGGCTAAGGGTGATAATTTCCCACGAAATCTCCCTGTGACCTCGGAAATGCTTAATCCCAGGTTAAAGACTATTNGTAAACCAATTAAGGCTTCTGCTAGTGAAATAGAAAGAAATNCCCGAGCTAGAAGTGCCTTAATGCGAGTAGCTGAAAAAATTGCCTAGGTTTCAAGGAGGCTAAAAANGTATCGATGCAAGCTAGCACTAGAATAANCCGAAGGAATGGTAGGGNTTTAGGAAAGGAAATAACCAANCCNCCTTCCATCTTNCAGTGGTCAGGTTTGATTCGTCNCAGAANTCTGGGNTTGGCAGTTTTGCTCGTTGCTGTGCTCAGTTCAGGATTATCAGTTGTCTACACAGCCCATCAGAATCGTTTTGCTTTCAANNGGCTACAGGAACTTAAAGATCAATCCAATGAACTCGAAACTGAATGGGGCCAATTGTTGATAGAACAAAGTACGTTTGGCTTGGAAGGACGTATTGAAAGAAAGGCCGTCAATCAACTGCAAATGGAAGTGCCAGAGTTATCGAATATCGTAATGGTGCAACATGATTGAAGAGAGAAATAGTCGCGTTTTTCAATTCTGGCGACTTCACTTGGTGTTGTTTGCCATGTTGCTCTGTGTAACTGCCATTGGTTGGAAAGTTAGCATCTTACATATTCTGGAAAGAGACTTCCTGCAGAGACAAGGGGATGCCCGCACGATCAGAACAGTGCCTCTTGCCGCTAATAGAGGTTTGATTACTGATCGCAATGGTGAGCCCCTTGCAGTTAGCACTCCGGTTCAGTCAATCTGGGTAGACCCAGGTCAAATTATTGGCGAGACCCAAGTAATTAATTTTTTGGCTGAGGAGCTTGAACTGAATGCAGAGGTTCTTGCTAGTAGCATTGAGAAGAATGTGACACGTGAGTTTCTCTATGCAAAGAGACGGTTGTCGCCAGCTGATGCTGGAAAGATATTAGAAAGTCAAATCGACGGGGTCTATGCTCAGCAGGAGTATCAGCGATTCTATCCGCAAGGGGAGGTTACGGCACACCTGGTTGGCTTCAGTAATGTCGACGATATTGGTCAGGAGGGACTTGAATTAACCTATGACAAGTGGCTGCGTGGTATTCCTGGTAGGCGCCAGGTCATGAAAGACCCCCGTGGGCACATTATCGGAGAACTGAATACGATAGAAACCGCTCAGCCTGGCAAGAATCTGGAGCTTAGTATCGATTTTCGTCTACAGAATATCGCCTACCGGGAGCTCAAGGAAGAATTTATTACTCGACGTGCTAAAGCTGCTTCGGTAGTGGTGTTAGATGTGCGTACTGGTGAAGTCCTTGCTATGGTCAATCAACCTTCCTACAATCCTCATAACAAATCTAACATGGTTGATTTTAGTGTGCTGCGGAATCGCGCTATCACTGATGTATTTGAACCGGGTTCAACAATAAAAGCATTCACCATCGCAGCCGCGCTTGAGTCAGGGTTTTACACCCCTGAGACGCTAGTGGAAACGAGCCCCGGTTGGATGATGATAGGAATTGATGAGGTTAAGGATTTATTCGATTACGGTACATTAACAGTCGGAAAAGTCGTTACTAAATCCAGTAATATTGGTTCGAGCAAGATTGCGCTGCAAATTGGGGCGGAACCGATTCGTGATGTATTGGAGCGAGTAGGATTTGGGCAAGTGGCCGGAACCGGTTTCCCAGGCGAGCGTGGTGGGGTATTACCCAATCTGCGACGCTGGAGTCGCATTGAAACAGCCACACTTTCTTTTGGTTACGGTCTGTCATCATCAGCAATGCAACTTGCTCAAGCCTATTCAGTCATAGCCGATGGAGGCGTTCGCAAACCTGTCTCATTACTCAAACTTAGTGACAATGCGATAGAAGCGTTGCCTCGTGAAAGGGTATTGAGTGAAACAATCAGTAATCAAATACTAGAGATCCTGAAAACTGTAGTGGACTCTAACCAGGGAGGTTCGGCTATCGAGGCCAATGTGCCTTTTTATACTGTGGCAGGCAAAACAGGTACGGCGCACGTAGTAGGGGAGTTTGGCTATGAAGAAAATCTACATAATTCACTTTTTGTCGGAATCGCTCCTGCTTCGGACCCACAAATAGTTGTCGTTGTCGTAGTGAATGAACCAAAAGGCGAGGAACATTATGGGGGACAGGTGGCAGCCCCTTTATTTTCGAAGATAGTGGCTGGAGCTATGCGCATACTTAATATCGCACCGGACAATATTCCAGCAGATCAGAAACCCGAGCTTTCTTCAATTAAATCATGAATACGGCGGAAAAATTGAATCCTAGTGTACCCCTGCTTGACTTGATTAGCGGTTTGGTCGAATTGCCTGATTCATTACCGAATGAATTGAATGTGACAGTTACTGGTATGCAGATAGATAGTAGGTTGCTTACAAAGGGTGATCTATTTCTAGCTTATTTCGGGCGTAATCACGATGCTCGGAATTATATCGATCAAGCCATAGAATTAGGCTGTGTTGCAGTGCTCGCTGAATCCGGGGGTGAGTGGGAAGGTTTCAGGGTTGATCGAGGTGTTGCCATCATCGTGGTTGATAATCTGTTGGCCAAGATCAGTGAAATAGCAGACCGTTTTTACTCCCGGCCGAGTATGAAGCTTAGTGTATTTGGGATAACTGGCACCAATGGAAAAACCAGTTGCAGTCAGTTTATTGCGCAAGCTCTCTCAGAGTTCGGCTACAAGTGTGGAGTTATTGGTACATTGGGTTATGGTGTTTATGGGGAATTGAAAGAAACCCAATTAACTACACCGGATGCAGTTTTTACACAGATGGCTCTGGCGGAAATGGAGGCTAATCATATAGATCCTGTAGCGATGGAAGTCTCTTCAGTTGGATTGCACCAAAAACGGGTTGAAGCTGTACGATTCGATATTGGCATATTTACGAATCTCACGCGAGATCATCTCGACTATCACGAAAGCATAGAAGCTTATGCCGAAAACAAGAAAAAACTGTTTACAAAAGAAGGATTACGTTGCGCGATTATCAACTTGGATGATCCTTATGCTTTGCCTATTCTTAATAGCATTGAGAAAGGAGTTGATATTGTTACCTATAGTATTAGAAATCCTTTAGCTACTGTTTATGCTGAAAGCCTGTCGCTTAATCGACAGGGGTTCGAAGCTGATATAGTCACTCCTGCAGGTACGGGTCGTGTTAGTGGCAAATTAATTGGTTACTTTAATTTCAGTAACCTTTTAGCCACTGTCGCAACCCTCATCAAATATTTGCCTTGTAAGCGAGATCTTGACCTAGCTAAACTTTGCGAATGTATCTCCAAACTGAAACCAGTAACGGGGCGAATGGAGATTATTGGCGATAGCCAAGAAATAACTGCCTTGGTTGATTATGCCCATACCCCGGATGGGTTGAAGAGCGCTCTATTAGCACTGCGTGATCACTTCGATAGTGATATTTGGTGTGTCTTCGGTTGTGGAGGCAATCGAGATAAAGGGAAGCGCCCGATAATGGGCGAAATTGCCGAACAAAACGCCAATCAACTAATTATTGCCGACGATAATCCCAGAAACGAACAAGGTGACGAGATCGTTCAACACATTCTGTCTGGCATTCGAAATCCTTCAGATGTAAAAGTGATCAGAGATAGGGCGGAGGCCATTGACTATGCAATCCAGAATGCGAAAGCCGGTGATTTAGTACTAGTGGCCGGCAAAGGGCATGAAAATTATCAGGACGTAGGTGGGAACAAAATTATGTTCAGTGATGCAAACCAGGTCCGGCTCGCTTTACAAAAGCGAATTATTAGTAATCGGTGAGGCTTAGAAGGTTTGATAGAAATGATTAATTTATCTGCGCTGGCTCAAAAATTAGATGGCGAACTCATGGGGGGGGATATTGCGTTCTCCCAACTGTCCACCGATAGCCGAACGCTCAGTCATGGGGACATGTACCTAGCTTTAAATGGTGATAGATTCGATGGCAATGATTTTGTAGTAGAGGCTATAACTAAGGGAGCTTCGGGGGCGATCGTATCCAAAGAATTGGATATCGATTGTCCGATGTTGCGAGTGCCAGATACTCATGCCGCCCTTGGTGAAATTGCGAAATTAAACCGTCAGCGGAGTTCCGCCAAAGTGATAGCCCTGACTGGCAGTCAGGGTAAGACGACTGTAAAGGAAATGATACACCGGATGCTTAGTAACCAGGCAAGTACATTGGTTACACATGCCAATCTGAATAATACCATCGGAGTTCCGTTAACACTTCTTCAATTGAATGAAAAACACGAATTTGCGGTTATAGAAATGGGGGCAAATAAAGCTGGTGAAATTGCCTTCAGCGCTGACAAAGCGCTTCCTAATATAGCTCTCATTACCAATGCCAGCTCAGCGCATATTGAAGGCTTTGGCAGCCTGCAAGGAATCGTAGAAGCCAAAGGCGAAATCATAGATGGTGTCTCACCACAAGGTACCGTGATTCTGAACTTGATGGACCCAAATGCGAACCAATGGATAGAGCGTGCAAAATCCAGAAGAGTGGTTTTGTTCAGTGCATGCAATAGTAGTAATGGTCCTGCGGAATACTTTGCTAGTAATGTGCTTATGGGGAATGGAGGTTGTGTGTCTTTTACCCTAAACAGCCCAGCTGGTAAATGTAGGTTGAGTTTGAACCTACTCGGTTGCCATAACGTGGGTAATGCCGTGGCTGCAGCAAGTGCTGCAATGGAAGCGGGAGCGACACTAGATGATATTCAAAAAGGCTTGGCGAATTTGGGTCCGATTGGGGGTCGACTAGAAGCTAAATGCGCACTCTTTGGCAGCCGTTTAATTGATGATACGTATAATGCCAGCCCGAATTCATTTTTCGTGGCAATCGATGTGTTAATGTCATTTAGCGGAATGAGAGTCTTGATTGCTGGTGACATGAAAGAACTGGGCCAGGAATCTGCTTCGGCGCATGCGTTAGTGGGCAAATATGCAGCTATAGCAGGGGTAGATGAATTCTGGGCAGTAGGTGAAAAATCAAGGTTTGCAGTTCAAGCCTTCGGTGACAACGCACGACACTTCGCTAGCAAGAGTGATTTGCTTGCAGCCTGCAAAGAGATAGCTAGTAATGACACAGTATTCCTAGTAAAGGGATCGCGTGACACACAGATGGAAACAATCGTTAGCGAATTGACTTAAAGCGGGGGCGACTAATGCTGGTTTGGTTATCGGATTACTTAATTCAGTTTGACAATAACTTCACCGTTCTGCAATACATCACGGTAAGAGGTATTTTTAGTATTCTAACTGCACTTGGTGTCTCGTTGATTATTGGACCCACAATGATACGCCAACTTAACTACCATCAGATTGGACAAGTGGTCCGAGAAGATGGGCCTGAGACTCATTTCAGTAAGGCTGGAACTCCAACCATGGGCGGAGCTTTAATTCTGGTCAGTATCGCCATGAGTACATTATTATGGTCTGACCTTACTAATCATTACGTGTGGATCATTTTACTGGTTACCATACTGTTAGGCACTGTTGGCTGGGTAGATGATTATCGCAAGGTTTTTCAGCAAGATCCCGCTGGTTTATCGCCACGGTGGAAATACTTCTGGCAGTCAGTTATCGGTTTTACTGCAGCTATAGTGCTTTATTACACTGCGCCGAGTTCTGTGGAGATTCAATATATCGTACCTTTTTTTAAAGATGTTGCTATCGACCTAGGCATATTCTATGTAGTGATCAGCTACTTTGTAATCGTGGGATTTAGTAATGCTGTCAATTTAACGGATGGACTTGATGGGTTGGCTATTCTACCAACAGTGATGGTAGGTGGTGCTCTTGGAATTATTTCCTATCTCGCTGGTCATAGTGAGTTTTCGGCGTACCTCAACATTCCGAACGTAGTCGGTTCCGGTGAAATAGTAATATTTGCGGGAGCACTAGTCGGCGCAGGCATGGGGTTTCTATGGTTTAACACATATCCGGCACAGATTTTCATGGGAGACGTAGGCGCACTAGCTTTAGGTGCGGCTCTGGGTGTGATGGCAATTGTCTCTCGGCACGAAATAGTTTTGTTCATTATGGGTGGAGTTTTCGTAATGGAAACTGTGTCGGTAATCCTGCAGGTGGCATCTTTTAAGCTGACTGGAAAACGAATATTTCGCATGGCTCCACTACACCATCATTTTGAATTAAAAGGGTGGCCTGAACCTAGAGTCATTGTGCGGTTTTGGATCATAACGGTCATGCTGGTGTTATTCGGTTTGGCAACATTGAAGCTGCGTTGAGCACAAAAGGGCAAAGATATAAATGGTAGAAGAACCTTCAAACCGTATTAGTGTAATTGTCGGGTTGGGGAGNACCGGTCTCTCGTGNGCCAAGTATTTCGCTTCGAAAGGAAAGCCATACAAAGTCGTGGATAATAGGGATGATCCACCAGGATTGNCGGNATTAATAGAACAGTTNCCTGCTACGGAATACGAAGTNGGAGGGTTCTTTCTNGATACCTTTAAGAATGCGANAGAATTGGTAGTGAGCCCNGGGNTAANTTTAAACACATCTGAAATTGTTGCGGCAAGGNGCGCNGGTGTGCCAGTAACTGGNGATATTGATATTTTTTCTAAGTTGGTGACNACACCTATTATTGGAATCACAGGATCAAACGGTAAAAGCACNGTAGTCTCAATTCTTGCAGAAATTCTGAAAAAAGCCGGGAAAAAATATGGGCTAGGCGGCAATCTCGATGGTGCTAATTTTAAGCCNGCACTCGATTTGCTAGGAGAGGGAAAGAAAGATTTTTATGTTCTCGAGTTGTCCAGCTTTCAATTGGAAACCACAGAAAAGTTAAGTGCTGAAGTGGCAGCAATTCTAAATTTAAGTCCAGATCATATGGATAGGTACGAGACCTTAGAAGAATACCACCGAGCGAAATTGCGAGTTTTTAATGGCTGTAAACAAATCTTGATAAATCGCGATGATGATTACAGCTACCCACAAAAAAAACTCGGGTTACCGGTCTGGGATTATGGTTTCAGTCGCCCAGGAGTTAATGGCTTGGGATTACTTGAAGAGGATGGGGACCAATATTTGGCATTTCAATTTGAAAAACTTGTGTCGGTTAATGAATTAAAGGTATTCGGCCAACATAATATTAAAAATGTATTAGCTGCCGCGGGATTGGCTATGGCNCTGGGTATTGACATGAAATACATCAGGGCCGCAATCAAAGAATATGAAGGATTACCCCATCGGTGCCAGTGGGTAGCAAACATACGAGGTGTTGAATTCTACAATGATTCAAAAGGTACNAATGTNGGTGCAACCATGGCAGCGGTTGAAGGGTTGGGCCAAATNATAAGCGGGCATATCCTGCTTATTGCTGGTGGCNTTAGNAAGGGGGCGGATTTTCGGCCCCTGGTTCNAATGATAAACCGTTGGGGAAAAGAAGTAATCTTGATTGGACAAGATGCAGTTGAGATGGCTGCAAATTTCGATAACGACATACAGACTTATTTTGCGAATGATATGCAGGATGCTGTATCAGTTGCGCTTGAGCATGCTACTCCAGGAGATGCGGTTTTGCTTTCGCCGGCTTGTGCTAGTTTCGATATGTTTCAGAATTTTCAAGAACGTGGTCAAACTTTCATTCAATCCGTGGGGCGGCTTNAATGAGTATGGCAACTGTCGCANNAGAAAAAGAGTTTTTGCTAAGGCACTCTAGGCCATTGAACCCNCTACTACTGATCAGCAGTTTGTTANTAGTAAGCGGGTTGTTGATGATGACTTCTGCCTCGGTAGAACTCGCCAGNGCTCAATACGGTGATCCCTTCTATCACTTCAAACGACAGGGCATCTTCGCACTGNTCGGCCTGATTGCTTTAGTATTCACNTTAATCACTCCGCTTAGCTTTTGGCGTAAATCGGGCTGGTTCTTGTTAATAGGTTCTTACGTGCTGTTGCTACTGGTTCTGACTCCTGGAATTGGGAAGATTGTCAATGGAAGCGCGCGCTGGATTGATCTTGGATTTTTTAACCTGCAACCGTCGGAGCTGGCGAAAGTATTCATTGTGATCTACTTGGCTGCGTTTTTGGAGCGACACCTGGTGGAGGTGCGGGAAAAATGGTCTGGNTTTTTGAAGCCATTGTTATTGATTGGAGCAGCCGCTGCTCTACTTCAGCTCGAACCGGATCATGGCGCTATGTTCATACTTATACTCACGGCTTTCTGCATGATATTTCTTGCTGGCGCTAAACTTTACCGTTTCATCTTTATGCTGCTTGTATTCGTCGGGGCCATAACTTATCTCACGTTCACGAAACCCTATGTAATTCTGAGATATTCTTCTTACCTCAATCCTTGGGCAGCTGAAAACCGTTACGAAGGGGGGTATCAGCTCACCCAAGCATTAATTGCTTTCGGTCGTGGAGAATGGCTAGGTGTTGGTCTCGGAAATAGTATCCAGAAACTCTATTTCCTCCCTGAAGCCCATAACGATTTCGTTTTGGCTATTATTGGAGAAGAATTAGGGTTGGTTGGAGTCGCATTCGTCGTTACGTTGTTCTGTCTCTTGATCCACTATGCATTCGCTATCGGCAAGGCAGCTGAAAAGAAGGGCTACTTGTTTGAGGCCTTCCTTGCTTACGGGTTGGCTTTGTTGTTTGCTGGACAAGNCATAATAAATATTGGTGTCAATATCGGGCTATTACCGACCAAGGGATTAACTCTTCCATTCTTATCTTATGGAGGAGCCAGCCTGATTGTGAGCTGCTTCATGGTTGCGTTGTTGGTACGGATCCAATACGAAACGGAATTCCAGCTAAATGCCTTGACGAATCAGGCTGCAAGAAATGAAAGCGAATGTTAACTACCGCGAAATCCCAAAAATTAACGGTGTTAATTATGGCTGCAGGCACTGGAGGGCACGTGTTTCCGGCTTTGTCAATTGCAGATGCTTTGACAAACCGATCGGTAAACGTTGAATGGTTGGGTACTTCTCAGGGCATGGAGAATGAATTATTAGCNGGTACTCCNTACGTATTACACCGTATTTCGGTAAGGGGNCTGCGAGGTTCGAATTTGNTTCATAAAATACTAGCTATTTTTATGTTGCTGAAAGCCTTTGCCCAATCCATCAGGGTTATAAGCAAGGTGAAACCGCATTGCATACTGGGCATGGGCGGGTTTGTTTGTGGGCCAGCAGGCATAGCCGCTAGGCTGATGTGCAAACCGCTACTGATTCATGAGCAGAATGCCGTGGCTGGGATAACAAACAAGATATTAGGTCGTTTTGCCGATCGTGTACTGGAGTCATTTCCTGGTACTTTCAATTCGAGTAAGAGGGTTAAGTTCACAGGGAATCCTCTGCGAAATACCATCGTTTGTTTAAATAAAACAGAAAGTACTTTGCAAAATCTTAAAGAGGATCGACCACTAAATATCCTAGTTTTGGGGGGAAGTCAGGGGGCAGCTGCGATTAATTGTGTTGTACCAGAGATGTTGGTGGGTTGGGTCGAAACTAATCGCCCGCATGTATTTCATCAAGCAGGCAGTGCCATGCTCAGAGAAACTAAGCTGCTTTATCGGTCACTAGATTTGCTCGATGATGCTACCTGTCGAGTAGTGCCTTTTATTGAAGACATGGCGGAAGCCTATACTTGGGCTGACTTGGTAATCTGCCGGTCAGGTGCCAGTACGGTAAGCGAGCTGGCTGCGGTTGGCTGTGCATCAATACTAATTCCATATCCTTATCACCACGACCAACAACAAACACTCAATGCGAGGTGGCTGACGCAGAAAGATGCAGCCTACCTGATTCATCAAGTAGACCTGTCTCCAAAGGCCGTCCTGGATATTGTGAAAGATTTGGATTGCAACAGGGACAAACTTTTCAAAATCGGCCAACGCGCCAGGGCGATGGCGGTTTACGATGCTAGTGATGTAATAGTTGAAGAGTGTATGGAGCTTGTAGATGCCGGTTGATGAACAGATGCATGCGGTCCCGGAGATGCGCCGGATTCGGACAATACACTTTGTTGGCATCGGAGGCGCCGGTATGTGTGGTATTGCCGAGGTGCTGTTAAATCTTGGCTACAAAATTACAGGTTCTGACATCCGCAAATCATCGAACACCACTCGGCTAGCGTCACTGGGAGCGAAGATATATATAGGACACGGAGCGAAGAACGTGAAAAACGCGGATGTGGTGGTTTATTCGTCTGCGATAGAGAGAAGAAATCCAGAACTCAAGGCAGCCAGAACCCAATCCAAGCCATTAATAGCTAGGGCGGAAATGCTAGCCGAACTTATGCGTTACCGTCACTCGATTGCTATCGCTGGTACCCACGGGAAAACTACAACCACTAGTATCGTTGCTTCAATTTTGGCAGAGGGAGGATTTGATCCTACATTTGTTATTGGGGGTCTTTTAAACAGTGCCGGAACTAATGCTCAATTAGGAGCAAGCCGCTACTTGGTTGCAGAAGCAGATGAGAGCGACGCCTCTTTCATGCATCTTCAGCCGATGGTCGTGGTAATAACAAACATTGAAGCGGATCATATGAATACTTACGGAGGGGATTTTGAAAACCTGAAGAAGTACTTTGTCGATTTTATCCATAATCTTCCATTTTATGGGCTGGCCGTACTCTGCATCGATGATCCGGTCGTGCGCGAAATCCTTCCCCAGATCTCCAGGCCCAAACTAACCTATGGGTTTTCTAGGGATGCAGATTTCAGGATTACCAACTTGGCACAGAAAGAGCAGATGACTAAATTTGAAGTTAATAGGCCGGGTAGGAAAAAGCCGCTGAAACTCGCGTTGAACATCCCTGGTGAGCATAATGCATTGAATGCAACTGCCGCCATTGTCATAGCTACAGATGAAGGTATCTATGACAAGGACATATGCAATGGCATAAAACATTTTTCCGGTGTAAGTCGGCGATTTGATGTGCAGGGGGAGTTCCTAATTGATGATGGAGTGGTCACCTTAATCGATGACTATGGTCATCACCCTACAGAAGTAGCGGCGACCATTAAAGCCCTGCGTGAAGGTTGGCCGAATAACCGTTTGGTAATGATTTATCAGCCCCATCGTTATAGCCGGACTAAGGACCTCTACGAGGATTTTGTGGAAGTACTTTCCGACGTGGATGTCCTTCTGCTACTGGAGGTGTATTCGGCGGGCGAGAAAAAAATCGCTGGAGCAGACTCCAGAAGTCTTTGCAGAAGCATTAGGCTGCGAGGGAAAGTTGACCCGCTGTATGTCCAAAATGAAACAGATGTACACGGAATCTTGAAGGGCTTGCTCAAAGGAGGAGACAAGGTGGTCACACAGGGAGCAGGAAGTGTTGGATTGCTTGCCAAGAAATTGGCAGATAAAGGTTTTCGCTAACTAGTAATTTATTGATTTTTAACGAAGAAATTGTGCTCTTTAGTTAAGAAAATGGCTCATGAGAACGATAAATAAAGAGGAAATACTAGCCAAATTNGGGCATGTAGTCGTGCTGAAAGGAGGGCAGTCAGCAGAGCGGGAAATATCTCTGATAAGTGGCCATGCGGTGTTCAGGGGGTTGCAAAGATTAGGTGTGCAAAGTTCGGTGATTGATGTGGATGACAGCATCATCAGTGATTTAAAAAAGGCAAAGCCTGACCTGGTTTTTAANATGTTGCATGGGCAAGGGGGCGAAGATGGCGTCATTCAGGGGTTGCTTGAAATAATGGGTATTCCCTACACTGGAAGTGGCGTTCTGCCTTCTGCTATAGCCATGGACAAGGTCAAGTGCAAGTTAATATGGCAGCAGTTGGAATTGAGTACCGCTGATTTTCTTGTTCTCAATGAGCAGACAGATTGGCAGCGTGTTATAGATCAACTTGGTAAAACAGTCGTAAAACCTGTTAATGGAGGCTCAAGTTTAGGGATTTCAATTGTTGATAATGCTGCCGANCTGCAGAATGAATACCTGGTAGCCCTANGATTTGACAAACAAGTAATGGCTGAAAAATGTATCGAAGGAAAGGAATTCTCAACTGGTGTACTCGGAGACCAATTGCTCCCGACAATTCAATTGGAAACGGACAGAGATTTTTTTGATTTTGAGGCAAAGTACGAAGACAGAAATACACGAATCATTTGTCCGCCGGAATTANGGTCGGAAAAACAAATGGAGCTCGAGCACTTAATAAGAACCGCATACGAAAGCTTAGGTTGCGCAGGATTAGCTAGAGTAGATGTTATGCAGGATAGGACAGGCGAGTTTTTTCTTCTAGAGCTTAATACAGTGCCTGGAATGACAGATCATAGCTTTGTGCCGATGGCGGCGAAGCAGATAGGCATAGACTTTGACGAATTATTATTAAGAATCTTGGAAGTTGATTTAAAACAGGACGGAAAGTGAATCAATCAACTGTGCAGATACCAAGCCGATCTGGAATATATGCTACACGAAAGATTCCTGGTTCCCGAGCGAGGTCTCTCAAGCTCATGGATCGTGTAAGGATCTCGTTGGTGCTTACGGGTTTTCTATTACTATGCTTTGGTGTATTTCTGCAGCAAAATTTTGACCGCGGCGTGGGATTCATAAACAGACCAATATCCAAGGTAAGAATTGAAAACCAGTGGCAGCACATTAGAGAAGAAGAAGTTAGCTGGTTATTGGCAGAGTTTATGGGGGCCGGGTTTTTTAATTTTGACATGGCTGGAGTTAAACAGATATTGGAACAACATCCTTGGGTTCACCACGCAACCATCAAAAAGTTGTGGCCTGAGAGTATTTCTTTGCATATAACCGAGCAGGTTGCTATAGCGCAATGGGGCCACTCGCAGCTACTCAGCCAGAATGGGGAGACATTTAAACCTATCGGTATAGAGTCACTAAATGCTTTACCGCTATTAAATGGCCCGGAAGAATCACAGTTGCGGGTCATGGGACAGTACCAGGCTATTAGCCAGCTGTTGCTTCCTTCCACATTACGCTTAACGGGATTGACTCTTACTCTGAGAGGCAGTTGGGAATTAGTCTTAAATGAAGAGTTGACAGTAGCAGCAGGTCGCACTGATGTATTCGAGAAATTGCAGCGGTTTGTTGAATTTTACGCTGGGCAACCGGCAACACGAACAGTGGGTTATAGATCTATTGACTTACGGTACGACAATGGCATAGCCATTAAGAGCGTCTCGGATAAAATGACCGGAGTAGCGGTACGGTGAGGCGAAAGCATACAGTAATCATGATCGTTGACTTGCAGCGATCGTTAATCGGAGATGGCTGGCTATGAATGAAGCGGCCAGTAAAAACATGATTGTCGGGCTCGATATTGGTACATCCAAGGTAGTTGCAATCGTGGGCGATATCAAAAAAGAGGGTGGCCTTGATATTGTGGGTATTGGCAGCCATCAATCGCGAGGCCTGAAGAAAGGCGCCGTAATAAATATAGAATCTACGGTTGAATCCATACAGCGCTCTATAGAAGAAGCTGAGTTAATGACTGGATGTCAGATTCATTCCGTATACGCAGGTATTGCTGGGAGCCACATTCGCGGTATGAATTCCCACGGAATTGTCGCGATACGAGATGGCGAGGTTATGAAACCTGATATTGAGAGAGTTATTGATGCGGCGCAAGCGGTTGCGATACCGGCAGATCAGAAAGTGCTCCATATCCTGCCACAGGAATANATCATCGACGCTCAGGAAGGAGTAAAAGAACCTTTGGGAATGTCCGGTGTAAGACTAGAGGCTAAAGTTCACTTGGTCACTTGCGCTATTAATGCCGTGCAAAATATTGAAAAGTGTATTAAGCGCTGTGGACTGGAAGCGGATGAAATAATCTTAGAACAACTGGCCTCCAGTTACGCAGTATTAACTGAAGATGAAAAAGAGTTAGGAGTCTGCCTAGTTGATATCGGAGGAGGCACTACTGATATCGCAATTTTTACGGAAGGTGCTATTAGGCACACTGGTGTAATTCCTATTGCAGGAGATCAGGTTACTAATGACATTGCCATGGCTCTTAGAACTCCCACTGAGAATGCGGACGAGATAAAGATCAAGTATGCATGCGCGCTAACCCAGCTTGCGAGTCCAGTTGAAACCGTAAAAGTGCCCAGTGTCGGAGATCGCCCACCACGTGAATTATCCCGTCAGGCCCTGGCAGAAGTGGTAGAGCCAAGGTACGACGAGTTGTTCACACTCGTAAAAGCAGAATTGCAGCGCAGCGGATTTGAAAATCTTTTGGCAGCTGGGGTAGTCCTGACTGGAGGCTCCAGCAAGATGGAAGGCGTCGTTGACTTGGCCGAAGAAATATTTCACGCGCCGGTCCGAATTGGTGCNCCTCATAATGTTAATGGATTAGCCGATATTGTAAGAAACCCGATTTATTCA
The DNA here is from genome assembly GCA_002694855.1 of Gammaproteobacteria bacterium. Classification (GTDB taxonomy): domain Bacteria; phylum Pseudomonadota; class Gammaproteobacteria; order Pseudomonadales; family Pseudohongiellaceae; genus UBA9145. The sequence goes on along the minus strand of NZNL01000018.1, from coordinate 27,973 downwards.
ACTGGCGTTGGGTTGTTGCTATATGGGCTAAAGCAATTCCAGGAAAGAGATGGAAACGATTCAAAGCGCGAGCCACAGACTCATATTGTAAATAGAGTCAAAAANTGGTTTCAGGGGAATTTTTAAGTTANCAGTCGCTGACTGACGCTAGTTAATGAGTTCTATATTGCGAGGGGGCTAAATATGTTTGAATTAGTCGAAAATGTTTCACAAAGCGCTGTCATTAAAGTCATAGGTGTGGGCGGTGGCGGTGGCAATGCTGTTCATCATATGATCAATAGCGAAGTCGATGGCGTGGAATTTATCTGCGCTAACACGGATGCCCAAGCGCTAAATAATCTCAAAACTAAAACAATTTTGCAGTTGGGTAGCAATATAACCAAGGGATTGGGTGCGGGAGCGAATCCAGAAATTGGAAGACAGGCAGCAATTGAGGATAGAGACGAGATTGCGGATGTTCTGTCGGGCGCTGATATGGTGTTCATAACTGCTGGTATGGGTGGAGGGACTGGGACAGGGGCAACTCCGATAGTCGCTGAAGTAGCAAAAGAGATGGGTATTCTTACCGTGGCAGTGGTGACAAGGCCGTTCCCTTTCGAAGGTAAGAAACGGTCTTCCATCGCCGAAAAGGGCATCGCGGAATTATCAGAGTACGTCGATTCACTGATCACCATTCCGAACGAGAAGCTTTTGGATGTGCTTGGTAAGGAAGCCTCTTTACTAGAAGCATTCAAGGCCGCCAATAATGTATTGTTAGGTGCTGTAAAAGGTATTGCCGATTTGATCATGCATCCAGGCACGATTAACGTGGATTTTGCAGACGTGAGGACTGTCATGTCCGAAATGGGCATGGCGATGATGGGGACTGGATTCGCGAGTGGCGAGGACAGAGCTCGTGAGGCTTCTGAATCAGCAATCAGGTCTCCATTATTGGAGGACGTAAATCTGGAAGGTGCGCGAGGTATACTGGTAAATATTGCTGCGGGCGAAAACCTATCGTTGGGAGAATTTGCTGAGGTTGGGGATACTATTGAAGAGTTCGCGTCAGATGATGCTACTGTAGTAGTCGGTACGGTTATCGATCCGAACCTAGATGAAGAAATGCGAGTTACCGTGGTAGCAACTGGGCTTGGTTACCACCATGAACGTCCCACGAAAGTTGTGGATAATACCGAGACTATGGCCACAACGGATTATCGTGAACTAGATCGCCCCGCCATTATGCGGAATCGAGAAAATGCTGAGTATGCTAGCCCGATGGCCAAAGCAGTGGGTCCGGGAGCAGATATGGATTACCTGGACATACCAGCATTCCTGCGCCGACAGGCTGATTAGTACCATAAAAAAATCAACCATAAGGTTTTGCCAGAGAAAGTAGGTTCATAGATCCTACTCAAGCCTGTGAACAGCATATAAAAGGCTCAAGATAAGAAGCTTATTACTTGAAGAAGTGCCCTGATATTGGGATATTCGAACAATTTTGTTAATATGCTTTCGTGTTGAGGTGTAGGTTGAATTTGTTGGGGCTCCAAAAGCAATTCGGGCACTGAATGCTTGTTGGTTTGCAAAGGAAAGCAAACTCCTTAATTTCAATTTTGGGGTCATGGATAGTAAAAGCAGATTCCGTTAGGTAGAGAATTGGAAAAATTAGCCCTACATAGTTTGAGAGAGGGCATCATTTTTCACATTTGCCGGAAACTTTGTGCTCCTCTGCAGCTCTATATGGTAGGGATATAATAAAAAGGCTCTAACCAAAACCAATGCTAAAGCAAAGAACGCTTAAAAATGTAATTCGCGCTACAGGTGTCGGATTACACACTGGTGAGAAAGTCTATCTCACGCTTCGACCCGCTCCTGTCAATACAGGTATTGTATTCACTAGGGTGGATTTGGATCCCCCTGTGCAGATTGAGGCTCGCGCGTCCAACGTGGGAGATACTACGCTTTCCACCACACTGGTCCAAGGTGAAGTGCGAATTTCGACTATTGAACATTTAATGTCAGCCATGTCAGGGCTGGGCATAGATAATGCTTATGTGGATGTCAGTGCACCAGAAGTGCCAATCATGGATGGTAGTGCCGGCCCTTTCGTATTCCTTATTCAATCCGCAGGTATCGAGGAGCAGTCGGAACTCAAAAAATTTATTAAGATTCAACGTCCGATGACTCTCGAACAAGGGGATAAAAAAGTAAGTTTAGAGCCGTTCAATGGCTTCAAAGTCAGTTACACGCTGCTCTATGACCACCCGGTTTACAAGAAATACACAAAGACCGCCACCATCGATTTCTCCAGCACTTCCTTCGTGAAAGAGGTTAGCAGAGCCCGAACCTTTGGCTTCATGCATGAATTCGAGGAATTGAGGAATCGTAACTTGGCTTTGGGGGCTAGTATGGACAATGCCATTGCGGTAGGTGATTATAAAGTTCTCAATGAAGATGGGCTGCGTTACGAAGACGAGTTTGTAAAACACAAAATCCTTGATTCTATCGGGGATTTATACCTTTTAGGTAACAGTCTTATCGGTGAATTCAAGGGTTACAAATCTGGACATGCCCTCAATAATGCTTTATTAAGAATGCTCGAAGTTAATGAAGACGCTTGGGAAATTGTCAGTTTCGAAAAAGAATCAAATGTACCCATTTCCTACATGAAACCCGTGTTGGCTGCGTAACTGAATAAAATATCTCTAACTGACTGATTTTTATTTATTATTTGAAGGTTTTGAAGAACGTTTTCGAAACGGCTGAGAATAGTCAAAAAAACAGCTAAATCTGGAAATTAGTAGTTTGCAAAGAACTGAATTCTTTACTGAAGCCTAAGTAACGCAGATAGTTTTTCAATACCCTGAAGATGGGCGTTGAAGTTTCTGTAAATAGCCCCAAGAATGTTAACGGGTTGTTGAGAATTACGCTTAATAATGAAACTTATTCTTGTAGATCAACGTCACGAACCTACCAAAACCATCGGTTTCAATCGCTGGCTGAAGGGCTTTATTTCGGTTTGTCTACTGGGTGCCCCAGTGACACTGGGTTATATAGGTTACCAATTAGCTTCCTTCCAGAATGCCCGTCTGTTCACAGAGGAAACGACCCAGAATTGGAACCCGCAGATCAAACTTCAGATAGAAGAGCTTGCCGAGCTTAAAGAAGATTCAGAACGGCAGTTGGAAGCCTTGACATTACGCCTTGCGATGCTNCAGGCAAAATTAGTGAGGCTGGATAGAGTTGGTCAACAGATAACGACCCTAGCAAAACTCGACGATGACGAGTTTGATTTCAGTCGATCAGTGAGGGTCGCATTAGTGGAATCTACGGGTATATCCACTGGCCCACATGTACACTTCGAAGTTTATAAGAATGGCCGGGTAGTGGATCCAGCTACCTATATCCATCGCACTGCAAGATAATACCTCTACTTAAGATTGGTCTTTCGTCGTTCTCGATAGATACGGCGTTCTTTGTGTTGGAGCGATAGGCACAGAATTCATTTATCTGATAACCATAGTATTAAGACATGAACGTACTCAATAAAATATTTGGTAGTAGTAACTCTAGAAAGCTTAAGAAAATGGAGCGTGTGGTAATTGCCATTAATGGGCTTGAAGAGGGTTTTGCTGCCCTTAGTGACGAGGGGCTTAGACACAAAACAGAGGAGTTTCGTAAGCGTCTAGCCGACAATGGCGAATCCCTTGATGCCCTGCTGCCTGAGGCTTTCGCAGTCGTGCGAGAAGCGAGTAAACGTACATTGCAACTCCGGCACTTTGATATGCAATTGGTTGGCGGCATCGTGCTACATCAAGGCAGTATTTCGGAAATGAGAACCGGTGAAGGTAAAACCTTGGTAGCCACTCTGCCCGCTTATCTTAATGGCTTATCTGGCAAGGGGGTTCACATTGTTACCGTTAATGAATATCTTGCCGAACGAGATGCTAACTGGATGCGACCCATCTATGAGTTGTTAGGTTTATCAGTTGGGGTAATAAAGTCAGGGCAGTCTGCGAAAGAAAAAAAAGCCGCCTACGAATCATCTATTACATACGGCACGAATAACGAGNTTGGCTTTGATTATTTGCGAGACAATATGGCATTCCGCCTAGATGACAAGATGCAACAGGAGCTTAACTTTGCAATTGTCGATGAAGTTGACTCCATCCTGATCGATGAGGCAAGAACCCCTTTGATTATTTCNGGTGCCGCNGAGGACAGTTCCNAATTATATATGGCTATCGACAAGCTGATCCCGCGTTTNGAAAAAGGGATAAAAGCTGAAAAGTCCAAGATGGAAATGATGGACAAAAATTACNTACCGGAGGAAACAGGTCATTTCTCAGTCGATGAGAAGAGNAGNCAGGTGGAACTGACCGAATCAGGGCATGAACNCGTNGAAGAGCTGTTAATCCAGAAAAAGTTGCTTAATGAGGGCGAATCACTTTACGCGGCCACCAANCTATCGCTTTTGCATCACATTCACGCCGGGCTTAAGGCCCATCATTTGTTCAATAGGGACGTTGAATATATTGTTCAAAATAAACGTATTGTTCTCATTGATGAACATACAGGTCGAACTATGGAAGGGCGACGGCTTTCTGAAGGTTTACACCAGGCACTAGAAGCTAAAGAAGGGCTGGAAATCCAGAGTGAAAGCCAAACNCTTGCCTCAACTACTTTCCAGAACTATTTTCGTCTCTATGGCAAGCTGGCCGGTATGACAGGTACCGCCGATACAGAGGCGTTTGAATTTANCCAAATATATGGTCTTGATGTGCTAGTCATTCCCACCAACATGCCCATGATTAGGAATGACGCTGATGATCTCATTTATCTCACTATGGATGAGAAATTTGAAGCAATACTAGAAGATATTATCAAAATCCAAAACGATGGGGCACCGGTTTTGGTGGGAACTGCTTCCATTGATACGTCAGAAATTTTGTCAAAATACCTGACTAAGCAGAAGATCCAACATGAGGTACTAAACGCAAAGTTTCATGAAAAGGAAGCCCAGATTATCGCTCAAGCAGGCCGTCCTGGTGCGGTTACAATCGCAACCAATATGGCAGGTCGTGGTACTGATATTGTCCTCGGCGGCAAATGGGAGGTGGAAATCGCTGAGTTAGACAATCCAAAGGAAGGTCAAGTTCAGAAAATCAAGGATGATTGGCAACAACGTCACGACCAAGTAATAGCGGCCGGCGGGCTACACATTATCGGNACAGAACGCCACGAGTCTAGACGTATCGATAACCAACTGCGTGGTCGGGCCGGACGACAGGGAGATCCTGGTTATTCTCGATTTTATCTCTCCATGGAAGATAATTTGTTGCGAATATTTGCGACAGAAGGTATGAAAAACCTCATGAAACGACTTGGGATGGAACGCGGAGAGGCTATTGAACATCGTATGGTGACTCGCTCAATTGAGAAAGCTCAGCGCAAAGTGGAAGGTCGCAATTTCGATATCCGGAAGCAGTTACTGGAATACGACAACGTTGCAAACGATCAGCGGACGATTATTTATCGCCAACGTAATGAACTCATGGCTAGTGACGACATCTCGGAGTTGTTGACTGATATGCGAAGAGAGGTTGTTGATCAACTAGTGGATAATTTTATTCCGCCGCAGAGTGTACCNGAACAATGGGACATTCCGGCTCTTGAACACGCTATCGAAACGGAGTTCGGCAGCAAACAACCTGCTCAGCAATGGCTGGATCAAGACGATCAAATGTACGAAGANCAGCTTAAGGAGAAGATTGCCGATATTCTCACCAGAGAGTATGAAGAGAAATGTGTGGTTGTTGGTGACAAGATTCGCTTGTTTGAGAAACAGATCACATTACAGATCCTGGACGGATTGTGGAAAGACCATCTNGCTACNATGGACCATCTGCGGCAGGGTATTTTNCTGCGTAGTTACGGGGGCAANAATCCACGTCAGGAATATAAACGGGAAGCTTTCGCGCTATTTACNGACTTAATGATCAACTTACAGCAGGAAGTAATTAAAGTACTTAGCCATCTTCAGGTTCGTCAAGAAGATGCAGCCGATACTATTGAACGGCAACGGNAACAGGAAAAAGCGCGTGCTCGTGTGAACTANCAACATCAGGCTNTTTCNTCATTATCTGGAACGGCNGAAGAAGCTAGAGATCAGACGAAGCATGCCGGANAGGAACATGCAAAACAAGCGGCAGAACANCGGCAAACGCCGTTTGTGCGGGACGTGCCTAAAGTTGGTAGAAACGAACCTTGCCCCTGCGGATCCGGTAAGAAATACAAGATTTGTCACGGCAAACTAGGATAGGTAATCATGGCGGTAGGCGTAGCAGCGGCACAAAATTTCTTTTCCGTGGACGGGATTAGGCTGGCCGCCGTAGCTGCGAACATCCGATATAAAGAGCGGCCTGACTTGGTGTTAATAGAAATTGCTGCGGGTTCGGTGGTTTCTGGAGTGTTTACCCANAATGCCTTCTGTGCCGCTCCAGTAATAGTAGCCCGCAATCATCTCGCGCAGAGATCCAGTCAATTTTTTCTTATTAATACTGGGAATGCTAATGCCGGCACTGGTGAGACTGGTGAAACTGATGCATTGCGGTGCTGTAATGCAGTGGCAGACCTTGCNGGGAATGAGAGCTGGCAGGTTTTGCCATTTTCCACTGGTGTCATTGGGGAGAAGCTTCCTGTGGAAAGGATAATAAATAGTCTACCTAATGCCTTTCAGAAGCTNACTGATTCTAATTGGGNATTGGCAGCTCAAGGCATCTTAACTACCGATACACGTCCGAAATTGAGCTCTGCTCAAGTTTCTATTGATGACCAAGTGGTAACAATAACCGGGTTGGCGAAAGGCGCTGGAATGATAAAACCAAACATGGCTACTATGCTTAGTTATGTCTTTACCGATGCCTGTATTGATCAGAAGAGTTTGGATGGATTTTTGAGAGAAGCAGTGAACCTATCATTCAACCGATTGACTGTCGATGGAGATACTTCCACCAATGACTGCTGTATGCTGACAGCAACAGGACTCAGTGGTGTAATGATTTCCGATATTGAGGATGATGCCTGCCAGAAATTTAAAGAAGCCTTATTGGGTGTATTCCTTGAATTGGCAACAAATCTGATCAAGGATGCTGAAGGTGCGACTAAGTTCGTTACCGTTGAAGTAAACCAAGGTAAAGATGAACAAGAGTGTCTGCAGGTCGCTTACTGCATTGCCGAGTCTCCACTGGTAAAGACTGCATTGTTCGCCTCTGATCCTAACTGGGGAAGAATCCTAGCTGCCGTGGGCCGTGCTGGGCTGGAAAACCTCGATATTGATTCTGTCAAAATTTATTTGGGGGAAACTCAAATTGTTGATGCGGGCGCCCGTGCGCCTGGCTACCGTGAAGAACTTGGACAGCTAGAGATGAATCAGGAAGAAATAGCTATTCGCATTGACCTAGCGCGNGGATCCCATANCGAAAGAGTCTGGACTTCTGATTTATCACATGATTATGTCCGNATAAATGCGGAGTATCGTACCTGACCTTGTCTGCTATAGNTGCCAGATCNACTGTTCCAGTTCANGTAGCNGTNGGCATTGTCGTAAATAATGACCGACAAGTACTTGTTTCCCTTCGACACCCAGATAGCCATCAGGGGGGGCTTTGGGAATTCCCAGGTGGCAAATTGAAACTTGGTGAATCGGTACTTCAAGGGTTGAAAAGAGAATTTGCGGAAGAACTGGGAATTTATCCCGAGCGATGTTTCCCAATAAAAAAAATTCTCCATCATTACTCGGAAAAATCTGTCTTGTTGGATGTCTGGCAAATTACNGAGTTCCGTGGCCAAGCAATCGGACTGGAAGGCCAGTCTGTGGAGTGGCGATATCTTTCAGANCTTCAGGTTAAAGANTTTCCTCCTGCGAATTCCCCCATCCTTCGCTTATTAAAACTGCCTGAAGCTATCGCTATTACTCCAGAAATTGAGGAAGAAGAAAAAGTGGANCAGGTAATTCTAGATCTGCTAACCCAACAGGTAAAAGTTATTCAATTTCGTCAGAGCCACTTAGATAGTGAANCATACTTACACTGGTTTGAATTAGCACAGGNTGTCTGTAGTNGAACNGACGTGGANCTGATGTTTAGTTCGCATTTTGCNGGNCTTCCTTTACTAAAAANTCCTGCCGGTTTCCACGCTAANAGTGCTCGATTGATGGAGATGCANGAACGTCCTGTACCCGATGAGCTGTTGTTCAGTGCGTCTTGCCATAATCAACAAGAGCTGAAGCAAGCCGAAAAGCTTAATGTTGATTTTGCCTATCTGTCACCAGTTAAACCCACCGAGAAGTATCACGGTGGTAATAGCATCGACTGGAAAGGCTTTGAGACTTTAGTGGGACAAGTTAGTGTTCCGGTATACGCTTTGGGAGGTATGAGCGTCTCCGATGTTTCTGAAGCGCGACAGCATGGTGGCCAGGGAATAGCAGGTATCAGTTGCTTTCAATCTTAAAATTTCTACCCTATAGCCAGACATAGGTATTTATTTAGAGAAACAATCCAATAATGCTAGCAAGTAGCTGNTATAGATATATTTATTGTCCAGTAATCACCAATTGTTGTATTTTAATTATGATAAAGTNCTTTCCTAATACGTAAACATCTAAATGCGGATATGAGAAAAGTGCNAATTTTGGGGTTTTANNAATTTTCATTAATGTGACCNACTGAGATTTACGCTAAATTATTNAATAAATGGCAATAATTGACCTGNTTTCAGCAAGCCCGCCTATTTTGGTGTCAATCTGTGTCGTCTTAGGGTTGCTAATAGGCAGCTTTCTGAATGTTATAGTGTATCGCCTGCCAATCGTGATGGAGAGAGACTGGAAGCAACAGTGTTACGATTATTTGGAAATTGAAAACGCCGAACCCCNCNCACACCTCACCTCTGAAAAGTTTGAAGTTTTTAACCTGTGGAAACCCGATTCACACTGCCTNGGATGCAATCACGAGATCAGANNTTGGGAAAATATTCCGGTTCTCAGCTTNGTNTTGCTNGGTGGNAAATGCTCTAAGTGCAAAATGTCNATATCCNTTCGTTACCCCTCAGTGGAAGTTGTAACCGGAATACTTTCNGGCCTCGTAGCTTANACTTTCGGTGCNACTTGGCTCACGTTAGCAGTGTTGATACTAACATGGTCATTAGTNGTGCTTACTCTAATCGACTTTGANCATCAATTATTGCCAGATGTCATTACTCTCCCTCTGCTATGGCTGGGTTTGCTAGTGAACACCCTGGACTTTGGGTTTGGAGTTAGCCTGGAGGAAGCAGTGATCGGAGCTATAGCAGGTTACTCAATACTCTGGGCTTTTTATTGGGTCTTCAAGCTGGCGACTGGTAAGGAAGGTATGGGCTATGGAGATTTTAAATTGCTTTCCGCCTTGGGTGCTTGGATGGGTTGGAAGAGTCTGTTACTGATCATCGGCCTGTCTTCAATAGTCTGTGCAATACTGGGCCTTATTATGATATTAGCTAAGAGGAGCGATAAATCTATGCCGATTCCTTTCGGGCCGTTCCTAGCCGGTGCAGGTTTCATTATGTTGATCTGGGGCCCTCAAATNAGCTCTTTTTACTCAAACGCCGTGGTCGGTTAAGTGTTGGCTCTTTACTTATGTTTGTAGTTGGCTTAACTGGAGGTATTGGTAGTGGTAAGTCAACTGTAACTCGTTACTTCCAAAACTTTGGTGTATGCGTCGTGGATGCAGACGATCTTTCTCGCGAAGTAGTTCAGCCTGGCTCGAAAGCCCTTGATGAAGTCGCCCGGCACTTCGGTTCTAAAATTCTGCAGAAAAATGGCACCCTTGACAGGAGTCAATTGAGGCAGATTGTTTTTACGAATCCTACAGAAAAAGCCTGGTTGGAAGGATTGTTACATCCATTGATCGCTGATCTCATACAAATCAGACTAACAGCCTGTGGTTCGGCTTATTGCTTACTGGCATCACCTTTGTTGCTGGAAACTGACCAGCACAAGTTCGTTGACCGCGTCCTTGTCGTGGATGTGAGTGAAGAAACCCAATTCACTAGAACCTTTAATCGCGATGGAGGAGATCCGATGACAATTAGAGCCATCATTGCATCGCAGACTGAGCGCAATATGAGATTGAAGCGTGCCGATGATATCTTGATTAATGAACGATCCGAGGCAGCACTGAAGCGAGAAGTAACCGATCTGCACAATCAATATTTGAAATTTGCAGTAATCGATGAGTGAAATGGGAAAAAAGGTAGTAATTTGCCCAACCTGTGAGAAGCTTGTTGTTTGGCATGATGAAAACGAATATAGACCCTTTTGTAGTGGGCGGTGCAAGTTAATAGATTTTGGAGACTGGGCAGCCGGAAAACACAGTATTCCTAGCGAAATGGGTTTTCCTGAAGTTGATGAAAATCAGGAAAAACTACAATAACGGGCGGAGTATCGGAATAAACGCCGAACAATATTCTAAATGAAGAAAATGAAAAAAGGATTTCATCCTTATCGAGATCTTGTTCGCTCTTAGTTAAGCTACTGTTCCTGTTAGTTGTTTTATGGTGCCTGAATCCTATTAACTAATTGATTTAAAAATAAAATTATTTTTTTCAATATTTTCCGAAGGAAGCGGTTGACTTGATTAAGCGAAAGATGTGGTTTATGTTTACGCCGTTTTCTTAAAGCGGAAATAAGTGCGGCAAACCCAATCCCAATACATGTTATTGTTTAAACTAGAAAACCTACAACTTTGGGATTATTGGTTGTGCTACAGAGGTATTGTTGATGAAAGATTCGGTACGAGTATTGCTAAGAATAGCCGGTAGCTCATTTTTGCTGATCTGCTTGTTAGGGGGTCAGAATGTGTTTGCACAAGATAAGACGGTAAAAGATGGAGTATTCACTGAAGCGCAGGTCGCATCCGGTCAGATAGTTTATGATTCACAATGTAAGACTTGCCATAACATGCAGTTTTATCGCGATACTTTAAGGTCTTGGAATAATCAGCCTTTGCTTTGGCTCTGGGAGTCCATCATGGGTACTATGCCAGCAGACAATCCTGGATCTTTAATGCTTGAAGAATACACTGATGTAATTGCCTATATTTTATCGGAAAACGGCTTTCCAACTGGTGATAACGAGCTTGATCCGGATAATGGGATGGAGCAAATCAGCATACTGCCACCCTGATACGGCTAATGTTTAGAGCACACAGCAAAAAAAGCCGAACAATATTCGGCTTTTCTTCGGGTTGATAAAAANATGAAACNACTTACTATTCTTCNATTTCTGGACAATCCTTCTTNNTTCGGCCAATAGCACTGACGTCTCGTGATTCTAGTTGTAGGTCGTACTTCTCGGCGATTGCCTCCCATAGTTGCACGTATTCGCAANGAAATTCTTCCCGGGGTAAATACCGGTTGGGTCCGCGATCCCTTTTACGTCGGATTTCCCGNTTCTCTACCAACATCATGTTAAGAGGGTCGTTTGCAAACATNAGTTTCTTCTCAGGCATCCAGCGGTCACCNCCGTGAGTGTGTGCGTACATGCGCGGAATTACATGNTCGATATCGATTTGCACAGCNACAGTAAAAACTTCTCCAGTATAATCGTCCAGCCATTCACCGGTGCGGACCACACAATTCCGAGGATTAGAATATTTGACTTCCGTGCGGCTGGTTAGAATAAGCATCTCCTGCCTAGAGGATTGNCAGTCTNCGTCGAAATCTTCTTCGAATGACCAGTCATCTTCGTTATAGAATTTTTCTCGGTCCCGATAATCAGTGAGCAAGCTATCCCGTCCTATTCGTCCTATATTAAATGTATCAGGCATTTCGCAGGCAGTCATATGGCAGTGATAGGATGCGCCGTAGTAGTGCCCTCCGTTTATATCGAGGCCTCCAGCATGTCCGAATAGCAATGAAGGGAAAACCCATAGACTTAAGGTTTTAAGAGNTAGTAAACAAGGGTTTTTAAGCATGTTCTCTCCCCATGGGATCTCACGTGCAAGGTGGGNTCGTGAATTATAAAGCTTAGTCGATTAACAGGGACAAATCGATTGCCCGGCAGTGTTTGGTTAAGGCCCCAATGGAAATGTAGTCTACGCCAGTTTCCGCAATCTTGACCAGTATGTCTTGATCGATTCCCCCAGANGCCTCTAACTTAGATTGTCCCTGATTTATCTTAACGGCTTCCTGTAAGGTTAGTATGTCGAAATTATCCAGCAGAATTTTATTGGCGCCTGCGGTGAGTGCTTCTTGCAGCTGGGTTAGGTTCTGGACTTCGATTTCTACGGATTTATCCATGCTTACCGTACGGACTTTCGAGATAACCTCAGAGATTCCACCACAGGCGGCGATGTGATTTTCTTTAATTAGATANGCATCAAAGAGTCCCATACGATGGTTCTGGCCCCCGCCTATTCGAACAGCATATTTTTGGGCTGACCTCAGTCCAGGCAGCGTCTTGCGGGTATCCAATAATTTGGCTGAAGTATGCTCGATCCTTGAANTTAGTTCACGTGTGCAGCTTGCAGTGCCTGATAATAATTGTAGAAAGTTGAGGGCTGTTCGTTCACCACTCATAATTGGCCGGGCAGAACCGTCAATTTGTGCAAGAACTTGGTTGGCCNTGAAAGTTTCGCTTTCGTTGAGTTGCCATTTGACTGCAATTGAATTGTCGAGNTGGGAGAATACCCTGTTAACCCAGGGTGACCCGCAAAGCACACCATCTTCACGACTTATTATCCTGGCGGACACTAACTTTTTAGCTGGAATCAGCTCTGCAGTGATATCACCGTTACCAATATCCTCAGCTAGGGCATATCGAACAACAGAATCAATGTCTGATGGTAAGAAAGTGTTCATTGAATTTAGAAGGCTGGGATTTGGCGCAGGGTCAAATTTGAGCCACGTTGCATGAATTCAATCTGCTTTAAGGCGCTCATGCCTAGTAAAATTGTTTCCCCCCCCATGCTAGGAGTGATACTTGCTTTTATATCGTGGAGTCGAATATTTCCTAGCTGCAGTTCGTCTAAAATTGTCGAATAAACCTGGATGATTCCGTTCGCCGTGGCTGCTTGGCTAATATAGCCTTGATTCAGTCCAGCTTTTCTAGCGATGGCAGCAGGTATGGCTACATCGGTGGCTCCAGTATCAAGCAGGAAAGTGACAGGCACACCATTTATTGTTCCATTGGCAACATAATGTCCTTGCCGATTTCTTTGCAGTACAACTTCCTTGACGCCATTATCGGTTTCGTTAAACTCCGGTTCGTTATTGGGATTGGATTGGGATTGCAACACGCCGTCAAAAAATATTGTTAGCGCCACTAAGCCCAGGGAAAAACTCACAATGAGCATTCCTTTGCCAATACTTCTACCAGGAGGTTTTTGGTTAGGCGGGAACATTGGGTAAATTATGTCCTATACCCGTGTGAATAGGAAGTTGTTAGCTAGCTGCGATTCCACGTGTTTTTGCGGGTCTAAACGACCAGACGCCTCTGATTTTGCCTTTATGTTTGCTGTCTGTTTTCGCAACGTTTCCTTTTGAACTGGTGTGTTACCATTGCGCCTGCGTTGGGTTTTTTAAGTATTTCGATGTAACGATGTCTTTCACTCTTTACAAGAACCGCCTTCAGGGTGTGCGTCAACTAGATTCGCCGAACCAAAGTTGTAGAGGCTCCGGTGATCAAATAGAGTTACTCATCATCCACAATATTAGCTTGCCACCCGGTGAGTTCGGGACCGGTTGCATCGATGATTTCTTCTGTAATCGACTCGATATGGACTCTCATCCTTATTTCAGAAAGATTGAAGACTTGCAGGTTTCCTCGCACCTTCTGATCGATCGACATGGAATGGTTACTCAATATGTACCTTTTGACAAAAAGGCATGGCATGCAGGTGAATCAAGCTTTCGAGGTAGATCAAGTTGCAATGATTTTTCAATTGGCATTGAGTTGGAAGGTACTGATCACGAACCGTTCTTGCCAGAGCAATATGAAACACTAGTGGGCGTGACCAATTCACTTCTACTGGAATATCCATACTTGAATTTTGCTAGGATTGTAGGGCATAGCGATGTGGCTCCAGGGCGCAAGACGGATCCAGGTCCGTTTTTTGACTGGGAAGGTTACAAGAACGCGCTCGATACTATGAGTAATTCCAGAGAACAATCGCCGACCCACGGCAGTTGAGATTTAGGTTTGGCAGGTTCTATTGATGTGCAGCCAAGTAATATGACTTCGTACCTTAGCACTGGTTAGGATTTTTGGGTTACCAGGTCACGTAATCGTGACGCTGCTTTCGAAGTAAGGTTTATAGCGAAATTTTGCGGTCAACTCGTAAGTAAGCCTGATTTTTAGTATTTTTGTAATTTTGACACAAAAAATTTTGTTATTCGGCAATAGCGATAGGTTTAAGTTTTTAATATATTTTATAAGTTTCTGTTTATTAATTAAAAATATGGAATAAGAAGAAAATAGGTATCGAGATCTATNTGTAGTAATACTACATTTAANNCTGCATAAAGATAGATAAAATGAGAATATATCGGTAAAATACCCNTAATATGTAAATTATTTACATACCCTATAAAAAGGCCAGCAAACAAGCACAGGAATAATCTATGGTCATGCATGACGATGCAAATCCTGAAGAGACCAGTGAGTGGCTAGAAGCCCTCAAATCGGTAATTGATGAGGAGGGACCTGAACGGGCTCATTATCTGCTAGCTCGTCTCCAGAACAATATAATCCAAGAAGGGCATTTCACATCATCCACGACTGTAAATACTCCATATTGCAACTCGATCTCGCCACAAAACGAAAAACGCATGCCCGGAGACATGTTCATGGAACGCCAAATAAGAGGCTACGTTCGTTGGAATGCTTTGGCCATGGTTATGAGGGCTAATCAACGGAATCCGAACCTTGGTGGGCATCTTTCGACTTTTGCTTCTTCAGCCACNTTGTACGATGTTGGATTCAATTATTTCTTCAGGGGTCCTGACGGTAATGATGAAGGGGATTTGATTTATTACCAAGGCCACTCTTCTCCAGGAATCTATGCACGCTCNTTCGTAGANGGNCGCNTGNATGANGAGCAACTTGANAAATTTCGGCAGGAAGTGAATGGCNATGGCCTTTCTTCATACCCTCATCCGTGGTTAATGCCGGATTATTGGCAGTTCCCAACGGTTTCGATGGGCTTGGGTGCTATCCAAGCAATCTACCAAGCTCACATAATGAAGTACCTCACCAACAGGNGTCTCTTGAAAGAGTCGGATCGTAAGATCTGGGCGTTTCTCGGAGATGGTGAAATGGATGAACCGGAATCACTAGGAGCCATCGGTAAGGCTGGTCGTGAACAACTGGACAATNTGATTTTCGTNATCAATTGTAATTTGCAACGTTTGGATGGTCCGGTGCGTGGTAATGGCAAAGTTATTCAAGAACTGGAAGGTATATTTCGTGGGGCAGGNTGGAACGTGATCAAGGTGATCTGGGGGCGCCATTGGGACCCGCTGTTTCAGGCTGACAAGGAAGGCATATTGCAGGCGCGCATGGACGAAGTGGTGGATGGAGAGTACCAAAACTATGTGAGCAGGGGTGGCTCCTATACCCGCGAACACTTCTTTGGAAAGAGTCCAGAGTTATTAAAAATGGTCGAACATCTCTCCGACTCCGATATCATGGCGCTAAATCGCGGAGGTCATGACCCTTACAAAGTGTATGCAGCCTATGCTCAAGCAGTAAAAGCCAACGGTAAACCTACTGTGATCTTGGCAAAAACAATTAAGGGATATGCGTTCGGTGCTGCTGCCGAAGCTNTGAATGCTTCACACCAGGTTAAGAAACTCGATATTAAGCCTCTCAAGAAATTTCGTGATAGATTCGGTATCCCAATTAAAGATACCGAACTTGAAGAAGTACCGTACTACCGACCACCCGAAAAGAGTCTCGAACTTAAGTACATGCATAAAGTACGCGAATCTCTAGGGGGAGCTGTACCCCAACGCAGAATAGAGACTTATGCCTTAAAGGCTCCTTCTATCGATGCGTTCGNTAACCAGTTACAAGGTAGTGGTGACCGAGAGCAATCTACCACGATGGCTTTCGTGCGCATACTCAGTACCCTTTGCAAAGACAAAGNATTTGGTGAAAGAGTGGTACCAATTGTTCCCGACGAAGCTCGTACCTTCGGAATGGAAGGGATGTTCCGGCAGTTAGGCATCTATTCGGCCGTTGGACAGCTATACGATCCGGCAGACTCTAAGCAGGTCACATTTTATCGAGAAGACAAAAAGGGCCAGATGCTAGAGGAGGGTATAACTGAATCCGGAGCCTTTTCAGCCTGGTTGGCAGCTGCTACTTCTTACAGTGTGAATAATTTTCCTTTGATTCCTTTTTACATTTATTACTCGATGTTTGGATTCCAGCGAGTGGGTGATTTGTGCTGGGCCGCAGGTGATTCTCAGGCACGGGGATTCTTGATAGGAGCNACAGCCGGACGCACTACACTCAANGGGGAAGGTTTGCAGCACCAGGATGGGCACAGCCATGTTCTTGCTTCAACAATTCCAAACTGTGTTAATTACGATCCAGCTTATGCTTANGAATTGGCAGTTATTATTTATAACGGGCTGAAACGGATGTATGTAAATATGGAGTCTGTNTTTTTCTATATCACAACAATGAATGAGAACTATCAGCAGCCTGCGATGCCAAAGGGAGTAGAAGAAGACATAATCAAAGGGATGTATCTGCTCGAAGATGGAGATGCCAAAGACTATCAAGTCTCAAAAAGCGNAGATAAAAATCTGAGATTACGATTACTGGGGAGTGGGACAATTCTTCGGGAAGTTCGCAAGGCTGCTAAAATTCTGCGTGAACAATTTTCCGTGTCTGTTGACGTGTGGAGTGTTACCAGTTTCAACGAGCTGCGCAGAGAGGCACTGGAGGTATCTCGGGAGAACATGTTGTATCCCGAGAAGAAATCNAAGAAGTCATTTGTTACCCAGCAATTGGAGAAACAGAGTGGACCTGTGATTGCGGCCACCGATTATATGAAAGTCTATTCCGATCAGATTCGTGAATACGTGCCAGATTCTTACCGAGTGCTAGGNACCGATGGTTTCGGCAGAAGCGACAGTAGNGAGCAATTGCGACATTTTTTCGAAGTTGACAGTAAATTTATCGTTCTAGCTGCTTTGACAGAACTTAAGGATGTCAAAGTGCTAACAGCTAAAGCCATCACGGACTACATGAAAAAGTCAGGCATAGACAAGAACAAGGTAAGCCCTCTGACTCAGTAACTGGTAACCTGCGTAGAAATGATAGCGAAAGTCACCTCAGGAGTGCATTTCATTGGCAGTTGAAATCATTACAGTTCCGGATCTGGGAGAAGCCAGCGAGGTTGAGGTCATTGAATTATTAGTTTCAGTGGGCCAAAGTGTTGCTGAGAATGACTCTTTGCTGGTACTAGAAAGTGACAAGGCAGCAATGGAAATACCCGCGCCCTTGGCGGGGATAGTTGAGAGCATAGCGGTAAACCTGGGTGATCAGGTTATCACAGGCAATGAAATACTCACCTTAAAGGTGAATGAGCCTGCTTCAGATGAATCAAGCATTGTGCAAAGAGACGTTGAGAAGGGTTCTAGCGAAGAGGAAGCCGTGGAAGCAGAGGTTTCCAAAAAAGACGAGAGCGCTTCAGAAAANACATCATCCAGCGTTATTGAAGTACCTGACCTGGGAACCGAGGAAGAAGTGGATGTAATCGAATTACATATAGCCATTGGGGATTCGATTGCAAAGGATGATGCTCTTATTACACTTGAAAGCGATAAGGCAGCCATGGAAGTTCCCGCACCGATAGCGGGGCAAGTGGAGGAGTTGCTACTCGCACTCGGTGACAAGGTTAAAACCGGTTCACCGATTCTTCGGCTGTTATCGAGCCACACTGAGCTTAATGTTGAGGTTCAAAAAGCAGCAGAGCCTTTGAAATCTGAAGTGGCAGACGAAGCCCAGACACCTTCCACAGCTCCTGCAACAGCACCACAGCCTGTGGTAGCTATTCAGAACCCCGAGCCAGAACCGATCGTATCCTCGTCCAGGTCGCGTGTCTATGCGGGGCCAGCCGTACGTAAACAGGCACGTGAACTCGGCGTTGATTTGAAACAGGTAACGGGTACGGGCGCAAAATCAAGGATTTTGAAAGAAGACATTCATGCATTTGTTAAGAGTCGAATCAATACACCGGTAGGTCAAGTAACTTTGACAAATTCGGTGCCCGATATCGATTTTAGTAAATTCGGAGAAATCGAGCAGGTGCCTCGCTCTAAGCTGCAGAAAGTTACGACTGCGAATATGCACCGTAACTGGACTGCTGTTCCTCATGTGGCACAGTTTGATGAAGCAGACGTTACAGATCTCGAGGCCTTTCAGGAAGAACTCAAAGCAGAGGCGGAACAAAAAGAGGTCAAGTTAACCTTTATGCCGTTTCTTTTAAAAGCCTGTGGGAAAGCTCTTCAGAAGTACCCTCAGTTTAATGTTTCGTCCCATTCTTCCGGAGAATACATTATTCAGAAGAAATATATACACATTGGCGTGGCTGTGGCTACAGATGCAGGACTTTTAGTGCCGGTAATTAGAGACGTCGATCAAAAATCTATCTGGCAGCTGGCAGCCGAAGTCATGGAATTAACTGAGAAGGCAAAAACCCGTCGACTAACCATGGAAGAAATGCAGGGCGCTTGTTTCACTATATCTAGTCTTGGTGCCATCGGTGGGACTGGATTTATTCCAATTGTAAACGCTCCGGAAGTGGCCATTCTCGGAGTGGCCAAGACCCAGATGAAACCGGTCTACTTTGAAGGCGAGTTTCGTCCAAGAAAAATATTGCCGCTGACTCTGTCTTATGATCACAGCGTCGTCAATGGAGTAGATGGCGGATTGTTTGGCAGTTATTTGGCAAGGTTATTAACTGATGTCCATCACCTTTTAATCTGAGGTTTCGATCGCATAATTTTGGGTGATTGAGATTGACCCGCGCTTTTTTGGTTTAATAAGGGTAATGTAATGTAAAACCCTCGGCGCTGATCGACCGAACCGGACAATCGTATGCACGTGACAGATTTTTTTCTGTCAGTATGTCCTGATTCGGCCCTGACAAATATTCACCATTTTTCATTAGCAACACGATATTGTCACAAAAACGCGCTGCAAGATTAATATCATGTGTCGCCATGAGCAGGCTCGCCGAGAGCTGCGAAACCCTTCTTTGAAGATGCCCTAATAATTGTACCTGATTGGCGACGTCAAGGTGGTTGCTAGGTTCGTCTAGTAAGTAAAGCTGAGGCATTTGGGTGATTAACATAGCCAAGGCTACACGTTGACGCTCTCCTCCAGATAACGTATCTATTTGGCGCTCTTCCAGCCCGTCTAAATTTAGGTCTCGGAGAGCACCTCGGGCAATCTCGATATCTCTTGGATCATCTTTAAGTATTGACTGGACATGGGGGTGCCTGCCAAGCATTACTGTCTCAAAAACGGTACCTGGTAGAATATCTATGCCCTCCTGAAACAGAATGCCCACGCGTGCCGCGGCGTATGATCTAGCGAGGCTACTTACCTCTTTACCGTCAATTTGGATGGAACCAGAGTTGTATTTTTTTATGCCGATAATGGTATGTAATAGTGACGTTTTACCAGCACCGTTTCTGCCTAATAGACCCCATCTTTCATTGGAATTAACAGCTAGGTTCAGATCTCGAATTAAAATTTTGTCTTCGATGCGGAGAGTTAGCGATTTGATTTCAAGACACGGCATCATTTGGTAATTGTGCTACGTAAAATAATAATAAAGCTGGGAACACCTATAATTGCCGTTACCACTCCAACTGGGAGTTGCTGGGGAGCTATCAGAGTTCGCGCCAAACTATCGGCAATGACTAGGAAACTCCCACCAAGAAGGATCGAGTAGGGCAGCAATATTCTATGATCTCTCGCCCCAAGCATTCTCAATGCATGCGGTATTACCAGACCAACAAAACCAACTGATCCAGCTATCGTTACCGCGGTGGCTGTAAATATGGAAGCAGCGAAATAAAGCAATAGGCGAAGGGCATCGATGTTGACACCTAAACTCGTGGCCACCAGTTCCCCCCGAGCCAACACATTGAGCGAACGGCTGACATAGAGCCCGCCCAGTAACGCCACCAGTAATAGCAGACCATGTTTCAGCCCTACAGTGCTTTGGCTCAAATCCCCCATTAGCCAAAACAGCATGCTCTGCACATTGTTCGTAGAGCTTGTAGTAAGCAAAATATTTATGACGGCACCCCATCCTGCCGAAACGACCACTCCAGTGAGTAATAGGCGGGTAACGGACCATCTGCCAAATTTATTGGCAATACCAAATACTAGGAAAATAGAAAATAGTGCTCCCGCAAATGCGGCATTGTTTAACCAGAAGCTATTTAAGCCTAATAGAATCGCAGACAGAGCACCAACTGCTGAACCACCGGAGATGCCAAGAATATATGGATCAGCCAGTGGGTTTCGCAATAACACCTGCATAATTACGCCAGATAATGCAAGTAATCCGCCGGTAGTGAACGCAGCGAGAGTTCGCGGGATCCGAATTTCCCATAGCACCTGGTATTCAAGCCGGTCCTGTGGGCGGAATAACTCACCAACTAATTGCAAAAAACTTAGTTCGACGCTACCACTTAAAAGAGAAAGTAATACACTTGCCCCGGTAATTATTACCAAAAAGCCGAGTAGCAATAGATGTTTGGATAAAATCAAGAGGAAAGTTTTCGAATAAGTGCGTAATAAATTATGTTTCCACAACTTGAATTAGTAAGGGCAAAATTTAGGATCCTGCGAGGTTCTGCCAGAATTATATGCTAGAACTCGCGAACTCCTAAATAAATTGCTTCATGTTATAACCGCCATAATTATTACTGATAACCTGATAATATCCTAGCTTTCCTTCAGCGCTGTTCGGATATTTTGCTATTAAGTTCAACTACGGGTAGTGATAGACTGTTTCAACTATGCCAGTAACTGCTTGGGCTTTTAGACAGTATCAGTTAAGAGGAAGATCGAGAGAATGCCATCATTTGATATCGTATCAGAAGTAGACATGCATGAAATTGCTAATGCAATTGATCAAGCCAATCGTGAAGTCGGCACCCGGTTCGATTTCAAGGGTATTGATGCCAAGTTTGAATCAGTAAGCCCGACAGCTATCTCAGTTTCGGCCGAGGTCGACTTTCAGGTGCATCAAATGCTCGATGTTTTACGAGGGAAAATTATTAAAAGAGGGGTGGATACCAAAAGTTTAATAGAAGGAGATATTCAGGTGTCCGGTCAAAAAGCTACTATGATGGTAAAGGTTCAACAGGGCATCGAGTCAGATGTAGCCCGCAAGATCGTAAAAATGGTCAAAGATGCGAAACTGAAAGTGCAAACAGCGATACAGGGTGAGAAGTTGCGAGTATCAGGAAAGAAGCGGGACGATTTGCAGAAAGTAATCGCCATGCTAAAAGAAGAAAAACTCGAAATTCCTCTGCAGTACAACAATTTTCGTGACTAGCTAGCGATACTTCACTCAACTCTTTCAAGAAGGTCCGCTGTAATGTCATCATCTGAAAATAGAGTAATGGAAGGTTGGCGAAATTGGCTGTTGCCTCAAAGTGTCCGTCCTTATGTCGAAGCAGAACCTCTAGCGGCATTTTTTCTAGGTATATCTTCAGCCTTTCCGTTTGCTCTGATCGGGGCAACCCTAACGACACGATTGGCACAAGATGGCATCTCAAAAAGTGCAGTAACAGCTTTTGCATTAACTTTCTTAGCATATAACTTTAAATTTCTGTGGGCTCCGCTAATTGACAATGTAAAACTCCCGATCATNGGCCNTTTTGGGCAAAGGCGCTCTTGGCTTTGGNTTATTAGTCTTTTGGTAATTCTGGCTGTTNCTTTCTTNGGNGTAGTCGATCCGAANCGGGCTTTGTCCACGGTAGCNATCGCGGCAATTTCTTTAGGTGTTTTAGGNGCCACGCTAGANATTATTATTGATGCTTATCGCATTGAACTATTGGAGCCTTATCAACTGGGTACTGGCTCGGGTATGTCTCAATATGGNTGGCGGATCGGTGCTGCTTCAACTGGGGCGCTGGCCCTAATCCTTGCCGGTCGCTTTGGCTGGTCTATTGCCTATATCTCCTGTGCTGTTTTCGCGTTACCAGCAATTTTGGTTGGAGTGTTCATGGGAGAACCCAAGCGCCATATTGAACCAGTTGCAATCACAGGATTGTCGCATGCCTTAATNAATTATTTTAATCCACTTATTGAATTTATTAAGCGGCAAGGAGCATGGTTGGTTCTTTCCTTTGTATTAATTCATAAAATAGGAGACACGCTTGCAAATCTCACNTTGCGTCTCTTGTTTGATGATTTAGGTTTCAGTAATGAAGAAATTGCTTTTTATGATGTTGGTTTTGGATTTATTGCCTTTCTTGTCGGAATTTTTATTGGCGGCATCATGTATGTGCGCGTAGGGCTAAAACACTCAGTATTGATAAGCCTGATTCTCATGGCCGTTTCAAACTTCAGTTTTGCTGCTTTAGCTTTAGTTGGCCATACTAATATCGGTATGGCAGCGGCGGTTGGCTTTGAAAATTTTGCAAGTGGTATTGGGGGCGTGACAGTGGTCGCATATTTATCAGCATTGTGTAATCTACGATTTACTGCAACTCAATATGCCTTGCTTTCAGCACTTGCCAGCATTGCGGGAAGGTTTCTTACCGGGACTACCGCTGGAGGGCTTATAGAAGGTTTGGGTTATGTGAATTTCTATTTGCTTACNACTTTCCTAGCTTTTCCTGGGGTTTTGCTGTTTTGGTATATGATCCGCAGTGGCCTCGCAGACGTTTCCCTAGGTAGCGTTACAGCAGAAGAATAANAATTATNTTTGCTTGCAGTACNCCCAGGATTACTCTGTANCCTGAGCCCAACCAAACTTGCTCATTGGNAATTTTCCTTTNATAAAAACAATTCCTTCTTTTTCCAGCAAAGATTTCTGTAACAAGTATTGCTTTGTACCTTTCTTAAAAGAAATCGATCCCTGAGAATTTACGACCCGATACCAAGGTAACTTAGTGCTCGTTGGTAAAGTTTTCATGGTATAGCCTACATAGCGTCCATAGCCGGGGAGTCCAGCCAGCTTAGCGATTTGGCCGTAACTGGCAACTTTCCCCGAGGGGATTTGATGGACGATTTGCCAAATTTTTTCTTTGTTGTTGATGTTGATCAGAAAACTCCGAGTTTGCAGGTTTATCCCCAGTTGGATCATGATAGAGTGTGCTTGAGTTGTTGAACAGGAGTTAAGAGTGAAGTTCTTCCTAATTATTTTTATCTTTATTCCTTTGACGGAAATGGTACTGCTTTTTGGGGTGGCCGACAGGATCGGTGGGCTCATTACTTTGGGCCTGGTCGTGCTGACAGCCGTCATTGGTTTAGCTATTCTGAAGCGGCAGGGATTGTCCACAATAATGCGCGCCAACCAAAGGTTGCAATCTGGTGAATTGCCAGCACAAGAGATTATTGAGGGAATGTTGTTGGCTGGTGCGGGAGCACTGCTACTTACCCCAGGCTTTATTACTGATACGTTGGGTTTTGTTCTCCTCACCGGTCCACTTAGGCGCCCCATTGCTCAGCACATAATCGGGATGAATGTTGTCAGTACCCTAGGTCCTATGGGTGGGGGAAATAGCTTCAGTTTCCGATCAAGTAGTACCGGGCCACATACAGCGCATTCAGGTAAAATCTACGAAGGACAATATTCTGAAGAGGAGCAGGCCCTATCAGGAGGCGAATCTAACAAAAATCACTCGAAAGATCAGCTTCCGTGATAATTAATTTCCTTAGAAATCAAAGAGATAAAATTAAAGGGTCAAAAAACCAAAAAAAAACACTTATAATTGGCTTTAAGCCATTGAATTTTCCTCAAATATCCCCATCTAGGGTTCAACAATTGACCAGCCTTAAACACTTGTAGTCCAGTGTCTGTGGCAATAGAGTGGTATTGAAGATGGCCTCCCTAGTAACTGGACCGGGGTTTCCATTTTGTTCCAGTTCTGTTAATCAAACCTTTTGATTTAGGAGTGATAAGTAATGAATATCCGGCCTTTACAAGATCGTGTCGTGGTGCGACGCATGGAAGAAGAAACAACCACAGCGGGAGGAATCGTGCTGCCAGGTTCGGCCACTGAGAAGCCAGCNCAGGGCGANGTTCTTGCNGTTGGNCCNGGAAAGCNTCAGGAAAACGGCNAAGTACAACCGGTAGATGTTGAAGTAGGTGACATCATTGTGTTCGGTAAGTATTCCAGCAACACTGTAAAAATTGGCGACGAAGAGTTACTGATTTTAAATGAAAGNGAAATATTTGGTGTTATTGAGTCCTANAGTAGGNAAGTAACAATTATTNGATCTCTACAAATCATATAGANAAGANAGGAATTTTTAAAAATGGCTAAAGACNTAAAATTCGGCGATNCAGCGCGCCAAAAACTATTAGCNGGTGTAAACGTTCTTGCTGANGCNGTNANAGTNACTCTNGGCCCNAAAGGNCGNAACGTAATTCTGGATAANTCATTTGGTGCNCCAACNGTNACAAAAGATGGNGTATCTGTGGCTAAGGAANTTGAACTNGANGANAAGTTCGAAAACATGGGNGCTCAAATGGTTAAGGAAGTCGCTTCTCAGACTTCTGATNTNGCTGGNGANGGAACTACCACNGCAACTGTGCTTGCNCANTCTATTCTTAANGANGGGTTNAAATCTGTTGCAGCNGGCATGAANCCNATGGANCTCAAGCGTGGTGTCGATAANGCNNTTATNGCGATNGTNNAAGAANTNGNNNCNCTATCTNCGCCTTGCANNGATTCAAAGGCGATCGCTCAAGTAGGGACNATNTCAGCCAACNCCGATGAAGCCGTTGGNGCNATTATNGCCGAAGCAATGGNCAAGGTNGGNAAAGAGGGNGTGATCACNGTNGAAGACGGNTCNGGATTGGAAAANGAANTNGANGTAGTAGAAGGAATGCAGTTNGATCGNGGCTACCTTTCTGCNTATTTCATTAANAATCANGANANCATGAGTGCTGACNTNGAAAANCCNTTNATTTTNCTNTTNGATAANAAAATATCTAACATTCGTGATATGTTGCCGCTACTGGAAAATGTGGCGAAAGCAGGTCGTCCGTTATTGGTTATTGCCGAAGACGTAGAAGGCGAGGCACTAGCGACGCTGGTTGTAAACAACATGCGCGGTATTGTGAAAGTGGCAGCTGTAAAAGCGCCTGGTTTCGGGGATCGTCGAAAGTCCATGCTGGAAGATATTGGTATCCTAACCGGCGGCACAGTGATTTCTGAAGAAGTTGGGTTGGACCTGGAAGGCACATCTCTTGAGGACCTTGGTTCAGCCAAGCGTGTTCAGATCAGCAAGGAGAATACTACAATCATCGATGGTGCTGGTGAGGTTAAGAACATTGAGGGCCGGGTGGCTCAAATTCGTGCCCAGATTGAAGAAACGTCTTCGGATTATGATCGTGAGAAGCTGCAGGAACGTGTAGCTAAGCTAGCTGGTGGTGTGGCGGTTATCAAAGTGGGCGCTAGTACTGAAATAGAAATGAAGGAGAAGAAAGCCCGGGTTGAAGATGCTCTCCACTCAACCCGTGCCGCGGTGGAAGAAGGAGTTGTGCCTGGAGGCGGGGTTGCTCTAGTAAGAGCTCTGCAAAAAGTTTCAGGCCTCAAAGGCGATAACGAAGACCAAAATGTAGGTATTGCCTTGTTACTCAAAGCTGTAACTACGCCTCTGCGTCAGATCGTTTCCAACTCCGGTGAAGAAGCCTCAGTGGTTTTAGATAAAGTAAGCGCTGGTAAAGGTAATTATGGCTTCAATGCCGCCACCGGTGAATATGGTGACATGATTGAGATGGGTATCCTTGATCCTGCAAAGGTTACCAGAGCCGCTTTACAGGCCGCTGGTTCTGTGGCTAGCTTAATGATTACTACGGAAGCGATGGTTTCTGAATTACCGGAGGAAAAGGCGCCAGCCATGCCTGATATGGGAGGTATGGGTGGAGGAATGCCTGGCATGATGTAAAAAAATATTTTGGGAGTCCTGGACTCAGTTGACTCTCAAATTTTGTGAAATATCCGTCAATACAAAAAGCCGAGCTAATAGCTCGGCTTTTTGTATTGACGGATAGGGCTTTATAGAAATTCGATCATAATCAGTAAAGCTGCGGCTAGCCCGATTCCACAATGGATAACACCTACAACGCTTGTCATCGGCCCGGTCTTTCCCTTGATAGCATTGAGTTGAAGAGCGGCTATTATTACCAGTGTTAGTATGATCGCCAGTAAACTAGTGCCGCCTTCTGACGTTATAGGGATGCGCCCCACCCCGCTTAGATGCGCCGAGGCTCCCATGAAGAAAAGCATGGGTATCGAAAATAAAGTGTTAGTGCGGGACGCTAGGCCTGCTTTGCCTAATGAACCTGCTGCTTCCGGTAATGGCTCGCCGCCGCCAATTACTTGATTGTTCGAGGCGATAACTGTTTGCTGGTTGGGCCATATAATTAGCCATACGTTCAGGAACATCAGGGTTCCAAGTAGCATTCCCACTACAATGTAGTAATTAATGGCGCTGGCCATGTATCCTGCAAGAGCAAGTCCGGAAAGAAATGTAAGCATTGCGCCCCAGCGGAACCACCATAATGCGCGGGGTACCAACTTTGATATGGCCGAAGATTTAGCAGCAGCATCAGTTTCTTTAAAATATTCTGTTTGGACAAAATTGAAGTAATACAGTAAGCCTATCCATGCCACGCCGGCAAAAAAATGAATCCAGCGAAATAGATAGGAGATCAGATTTTCGAATTCCATAGCAGGGGCTCCCCATTAGTTGAATCTCATTGTTTTCGTACTTCTTGCGATACCTATTATAGGCACAAGCAAGTAGCTACAATGTTATCATTAGGTTCCGTGGTTCGTCATCTGCTGCAGGTAGAACGATGGGATGGCGTGCTTAGCAGATTTTTAGGATAATGGGCTGTCATGAGCGAAAAAGACGATCTGAAAGACATCCCGCCTCTGGTCCCAGAGCGCGATGATGTTGCCTCCCATCGAAGCAACAAGCGGGCTCAAAGCCAAGAAATCGTGCGACCGAGCTACTACACGCGAAAGGTGGAAGTTAGCACTTGGCCCGTGCGGATCATGCTGATCCTTCTAACCCTAGGTGTGGTGGTTGGAGGTTATGGCGCCTATTATTTTTACGGGGAATATCAAAATACGCTTCGTCAGTCTGAGTTACGAATTGGAGACCTAGAAGTTCGGTTGGCTCTTGCTGGAGAAACGGCTGTAGAGTCAGACAACGATCTTATGGACAACATTAATAGGACCATTGAGCAATATGACTTGTTATGGGCGAACTGGCGGGCCAATAATCGCCAGTTTGAAGAGTTTCAAGGTGAGATTGCTAGACTCAAGATGTCAAACGAGGGTCAGGATGAAACTACAGCGACCAACAGCCAAGCAATTGCTAGTACGAATCAATCGCTGATGGCTAACGAGACCCAAATTAATAGTCTTACCAATGAAATGGAAGTATTGGTGCGGTCGGTCACTGGCCTGAATGCTAACGTTGATGAATTGTCCTCGATGCGTTCGGACCTTGAATCTATTCGACTATCATTAACCAGTGGTGACTCGACAGTATTGGGTTTAGTGGGCAGGCTCGAATATATAGAGGAGTCTATGGAATCGGTTAATGCTCATCGCCTTCAGATTAACGAAAGCCTGTACCGGTTGCAGGAAAGCATTGAAGCGCTGCAACGAGTTCAGAGCGTCCCTGGCAGTTTTTAACTTAATCTATTCAGTTGCCCTTAAACAC
>NZNL01000017.1 GCA_002694855.1 Gammaproteobacteria bacterium | reverse complement strand
CACAATCGTATCCTTACCAACACTGTCTGATGGATCTGTAACTGTAAATTCTACAAACATATCTGACGAAGTGAAATAATTGGTATCATTCGATGATGTATCTGTGGGCATTATCCATGCAAATGTAGAATCACCTTGGACTAATGAATCTACTTTGATAGGATCTTTAAACTGGTTTACACTGGCAGAATATATTAGAAACGCATCGTTCTTTTGAACGATAGTTGACGAAGGAAATTCATCCACCAGTTTAGAAATGAATGATTGTTTATATCCATCCTTAAAATCGGACAGAAATCCAATTTTTGCGGTTGGATACCCTCCTTTATCTGGTAAGGTCGATGCAATTCGAAACGAATATTTTAGATCAGTGGTTTCATTATCCTCATCATATGAATAACGCGTTAAATTAATTGAATCACTATTTGCGCCTTCTGAGAAGATCATTTTGGCAATTGAGGATAGATCAAGAATTGGCGGATCATTCACCGGTAAAACAGTTATATCAATATCTACAGTGTCCAATAACGTCCAAGCGTCTGTAACAATAATTCGAAATACGTAAGACGCAGTATCTAATTTTGTCGGAGTGAATGTTACCTTACCATTTTTGGTGACGCCAGCATTCAAATTGTTTACTACGGTGGAATCTATAGGAATTTTGGTCGTATCAAGCTTCATGGTTGTTAGTGCATATAAAAATTCGTCAAACCTTAATGTAAGTAAGTCTTTGTCGTTAACCTCTATTAATTGCTCCCACAAAACATCTTCATCCACCGTGGTATCAGGGACTGAAACAATAACCGGCCTCGCATTATGCCTTACAAATGAACTTGATATTGCTTTAACATTATCCGGATCAGAGGTATTCCCTGCCACATCCACTGCTCGGACATGTGAACGATATCTTTTTAAATGGGTTAGGGCAAACGTGTCTACCATGACCGTATCAAGTTTATTTGTTTGGTTTTTAAAGTTTCTAAACAGGGTATATGTAGTTCCNGCAGTACTATCAGCGCCTTGGTACCATGCATATTCAAAGCGATCAATGCCGGATGCCTTTTCATTAGTCTGGGCAGGGTCTGAATAATTTTTTATCGCAAAACTAACCGTATCATTTGNCCAGTGAAGATAGCGATTCACTGATAATAAATTGGTTTTATTATAAGCAATAAATAACGTATCACT
Source organism: Gammaproteobacteria bacterium (assembly GCA_002694855.1). Classification (GTDB taxonomy): domain Bacteria; phylum Pseudomonadota; class Gammaproteobacteria; order Pseudomonadales; family Pseudohongiellaceae; genus UBA9145. Next base: position 6,982 of record NZNL01000017.1, on the reverse strand, counting down.
AATGTGGGTTCCGATTGTTGGAGGAAGTGTGTCCAATACAAAGAAGTCTGTTGATTGAGCACCATAAGTGATATTACCTACTTTATCATTCATTACACCTCTAATCAGTATAGTATCTCCTTGTGCCAATCCAAGAGGGTTTAGGGTGGAAACGATATCTTCTTTTTTTCTGAAAAATGTCTGGTTACCACTCAGTTGTTTTATAGAGTCNGCCGGAGCACTGGGGCTACCTGCATCACTGGTTGCAACTATTGCCCAGGTGGAAGTATTCATTTTTCCCGGTACCCGCATTTCTATATTGACATCACCACCATCTAATAGAGATTGGTCTGTGCCNGATATGGGAATAATAATTTTTAAACTGTCTGTGGCCTTGTTGATCCANGTCACAACTGTTGTATCACCCATTGCTGTTACTGAACCGGTGGTAAAAGCTGCGGGATCCGTGTTATCAATGGTAACTGCCGTTCCCCTGAACACAGAATCAGCAGGCAGGATATGTAATGCTTTATCATAAGCCGACATAGTGATTGTAATAAGACCAGTAGAACCATCAATAAGCGTCAAAGGATAAGTGTATACCNTTCCAGAGGTACGGTTCATATTTGCTGCTGCAATATCACCAGTTGTAACACCGGGAAAATCAATCGTTATTTTCGGTATTGAATCCACCTGAATGGAATCTGAAAAAGTTGCTGTTATATTCAACGTACCATCTTCAAACCGAACTAAAGTATCTGGATCATCAAAAGTCAGATTGACCGAGGGTAATTTCGTATCAATCACTATGGCCTTATTACTGCTTAATGAATTTGCCGCACCTGCAGTCGGTAAAGTAGTTATGTCGAGATCATTCCCAGCAACATCGCGTATCGTNCCGNNATCCAATGTAAATGCGCTNGNAGTAATATATCCCAAATCACTAGATGNGTGTCCAGATGCAACAACATATGTGAAAACTAGATTTGCACTGCCGGTCCCTGAAGAATAGGCGGCTGTTCCATCAGAAGTCCCAGTTTCTAATGTAAGTTTTGGAATTAAAGCAACGTTAACAATTTCGCTCATTGCTACTGTAACCAACACAGTGNCACCCTGTTTATAGGCTTTGTTATCATTGGACGATGAAATACTCGTAAATGTAGGAACAGTTTGATCTTGGACTGGGCTGGAATTACTATGGGTTGAATTGATGGCATTCCCTGCCACATCCGTCATAATTACTCTAAAAAAGAACTCTTTACCATCAGCGACTTCAGCCCCTGCACCAGCGGGAATTTCTTCAATATCCATAACATTAGCGGTTCCTGANGCCGCGGCAGTAACGGTTTTAGTTTCCANCGTCACTTCCGCAGCAGTTATTGATGACACTGATCCAACCGAAGTCCAAGATCCGGNGCTTCCTGACCGAGCCTGGAGTTGAACCGTTCCAAACGTAAGCGTTGGGTCTGCATTTGTTACAGGAACCACGGCAGAAACTCCCGTATTGGTAGAGTTCCAATAATCTGAAACGACAGTACCACCCGTCACCGTTACTGTTCCCAAAGTAAAATCAGGCGGAGCTGTTCTATCAATAGTTATGGTATAATCGCTGGCTGTTCCCGTTGTAGAATTTCCATATTGATCTTTTATAATTGCAGTAATGGTAATAATCGAACCTTCTGCCAATCCTGTGATTGCCTCAAATTCAGCAGCTGTTGCGGTCATTTGTTTTGTAGTAGCCTTATCACCACTTAGGATTGTATAGGGCGAAGATAAATCTTCATAATTCAATATTCCCTTTTTTGCCCTAAGTTGGATAGTTCCACCAACAACTGCATCGCTATTTTCCACAGGCACGTCAACTCGTAATCCTGTATTTGTGGAATTCCAATACCTGAAACGAACTGTTCCACCTGTTGCAATCACCGTATCAACTTTGAAATCTGCCGGAGGACTGTCATCATTCGAAATTGTATACGTATAAGCTGAATTTGTCCCCACCGTAGCATTTGTTGGATTAGATAATGTAACGATTACTGTTTCATCATCCTCAACAACCTTATCGTCTATAATTATTGCAGATACAGTTGAGGTTGTATTCCCTGCTGTAATTGATACTGTTCCATCGGCTAGTGTATAATCCACATTATTTCCTGATGCGGTTCCGGTAACAGCGTAATCTGCAGTTATATCAAGGCCGGATACCCCGGACAACTGGACAGTCATAGTGGCCGGGGTTACCGCTTCATTTGCCGCTGAATTGATGGCAGAAAAAGCAATGGTTGGAGGATCATCATCATCAGTAATTGTGACAGTATGGGCAGGTATCGTACCTCCAATTACAACATTATCTGGTGTTCCTGACATAGTAACTACAAATTTTTCATTATTTTCATCCAATACATCATCAACAATTACAGCTGAAATAGTAGTCGTTGTATTTCCGGCAGTAATTTTTAAAGAATCATTGGCTAAGGTGTAGTCAGTTCCAGTTCCAGTTGCAGCTGGCGTACCCGCAGTTACCGCATAATAAACTGCGATATCTTTTCCAGAAGCCGTCGATAAAGTAGGTGTTAATGTTTTTGGTGTGACATTTTCATTTACTGAACTGGTTGCTGCTGCAAAATCAATTGTAGGTAGAGCGTCGTTATCTGTAATTGTTGCCGTATGAATTGTATTGGTACCGATATCAGCATTCGTTGGGTTGTTTGATAATGTAACTATAAATTTTTCAGCCCATTCATCTAGAGCATCATTGATCAATTTGAATGNAATATTGTTTGAGGTTTGTCCTGCGGTTATCGTTAAGGTACCATTAACTAAAGTATAATCTGTCCCTCCGCCTGTTGCTACTGGTGTTCCATCAGTTAAAGTATAAGCTACACTGATATCTCTTCCTGCAGCCGCTGATAAATCAACTGCAATAGTGTGATTTTCAGTTGCTTCTGCGTAAGATGCAGATGTTGCGTTAAACTGAATTGTTGGTGTCGCATCATTGTCATCTATAGTAAAAGTATGAGTCGCATTGGTTCCTAACGATGAATTAGTTGGATTTGATAGTAGCACAATAACGGTTTCGTCATCTTCATCTAATGCATCATCAACTCCAGCAAGTGTAATGTTTTCCGTCGTTGACCCTGCACTTATCGTTAAGGTTCCATCAGCTAAAGTATAATCTGTCCCTCCGCCTGTTGCTGTACTAGCANCTTGAACAGCGTAGTCTACAGTTATATCTTTTCCTGATGCTGCTGAAAGATCTACCTTGAGTGTACCGTTGGTACCTTCAGTAGAGGAAGATGCAGTTGCATTAAACTGTACCTCAGGAGGATCATCGTTATCCTGAATAGTGTATGTGTGAGTTGTATTAGTACCAAGAGCGACATTCGCATTTGGGTCAGAGATGGTCACAATGAAAATTTCATTATTTTCATCCAACACATCATTCACAACAGTTGTTGCTAAATTTGCAGTTGTTGCACCGGCCGCTATGGTTGCAGTGCCATCAGCCAAGGTATAATCAGTACCGCCTCCCGTTGCGGCAGGGTTACCTGCTGTTAGGGCATAATCAACAGTAGACACTAACCCGGAAGCAGCAGATAGATCTAACTGAATATTGAAAGAAGTAACAGATTCTAATGCTGTACCAGTTGCTGAATTAAATTGAATAGTAGGNTTGGCATCATTANTACCGCCTGCATTATTTGCTATNGTGTANGTAAAAGTGGTGTTTGCACCCAGAGACGAACCGGTNGGATTCGAAGCAGCAATAACAATCGTTTCATCATTTTCATAAAGTGCATCGTTAACAATAATTGTTTCAAAACTCGTTGTTGTATTTCCAGCAGTGACAGTTGCTGTTCCATTTGCTAGTGTATAATCAGTCCCACCTCCTGTTGCTGTAGAGGCACCACCTACAGCATAATCCATTGTTGCATCAATACCTGAAGCTGTGCTGAGCGTAACGCCCACATCATATGAAGTAGTAGCTTCATTGTTGCTTTGAGCAGTACCAGTAAATGCAATTGTAGGCGCTGCATCGTCATTTGTAATTGTATAGGTATGAACTAAATCAGACGATAAAGTGGCATTAGTTGGATTTGAGAGAGTTATGATTATTGTTTCATTATTTTCATATAAAGCCTCACCTATCACATTCCAACCAATAGTATTATTAGTATTACCTGCCGAAATAGAAACAGTGCCAGCTGCTAAATTATGATCAGTTCCACCAGCAGTTGAGGTTCCGGTAATAGTATAGTTGGCACTTACGGCCTTTGCGGATACTGCAGATATGTCCACCTGTGCTGTTTTAGCAACGGTACCAGAATTACTTTCTACGGCATTGGCTGCACTTGCATTAAAACCTATTGTAGGAGCGGCATCATTATCAGTAATCGTAATCGTATGAGTTTGATTAGTGCCAAGCGTTGCATACGTCGTATTATTTGTAGCTATAGCAAAAACAATTGTTTCATCGTTTTCGTCCAGAGCATCATCTTGAATATAAATACTAAATTGATCAGTAGTGGAGCCACTGTTAAAAGTGTATGATGTTGGACTTAATGCGTTATAATCAGTACCGCCTCCTGTCATTGTTGAAGCATTGTCAATGCTAATAGTATATGCTGGTAAGGTACCTCTTGTAGAAGCATGGCTTAAGGAAACAGTGAAATATGTCCAGCCTGTATTTTCATCATCGGTACCTGTTGTGGCAGCAAATGCCATGGTAGGTGCATTATCATTATCTGTAATGGTTACTGTTTTATTGGCTGAAGAAATACCTCCATCATTAGTTTGTGTAATAATTAACGTTTCATTTTCTTCATCTATGTTATCATCAAGTAAGGTATAGGAAACATTATATGCCCCATTGCCTGTAACTGGAATTTGACCATCATTAGAAGTCCCATAACTTTCAATAAACGTACCACTAAAATCACTTCCAGTCGTTCCAGTGCTAGTATTTTTAATAGATAAGAAAATCGTAAAATTAGCATCAAAAGATGAAACGGTATAGACTTCTGCAACTGTACCAGCGCTTTCAGCTTTCGTCTCATTACCATTAGTTAACGCAATAGCTTGTGCATTCACAAAAGCACATAGAGAAAAAATACCTACAAATAATTTATTATATATTTTCAAACGTAAAATCAGACAATAAATTATAGACTAACACCAAGCACTAATATGCCATCAAGCCAGCCAATGGTACCTAGTTTATTTTTCTTATCATCGGTTACATTGAAAGCAGTCGTAGAGCGAAGGCCGATGCGTACATCCAATGCATTACCCACCGCAAATCCATAAGAGTTTTCTGCAATAACGCCAAATCCGCTTCCGATCATTCCACCACCCAGACGAACCTGGCCCGGTCCCGCCGGAAAAGATAATATACCGGTAACATGTACTCCAGAGAATGTGCCCCCGATTGGCTTGTAATTGGTGAATTTAAACGTCCCTACTTCGGCGCCGAGCCGAAAACGCACCGGACCCATTTGAAGCAGCATCGGAAATTCAAAGGAGGCCCTGAAGTTTACATCGGAGTTATAAGTTCGCAATTGATGACTCGCAAATCCTGGCGATGAGCCACTTAGATTTAATGTATATCCTAAACGCTGTGCAGCTTCAGCAACTGATTCTTCCGGTTCCTCAAAGTCTTCTGCAAATTCGTCATCAAATTCTTCATCATCCGAAAATTCTTCATCTTCACCAAAATCCTCTTCAAATCCTTCATCTTCAAACTCAAACCCTTCTAAGTCCTCCTCACCAAATTCCTCATCCTCAGAAAAATCGAATTCTTCATCCAACCCTTCCTCTTCATCTCCCCAGAAGATTTCTTCAACAGAGTCATCTTCTTCATCCTGTGCGAAAATGTTATTAAATGGTGTAAAAACCAGGAGCAGTCCTAGTATGAAATAAATGGGTAGCGAAATATGAGATCCTTGCTTCATGTCCAAACCTTTTGTTTAAGGTTATGCGAAATTGGCCGTATTTCGGGTATAGTATTCCTACCTCGAATACGTACGTTGTCCAACTCTAATTTATTAGACTATCGCATAGAGAGGCAATAGAGGATATAATTATAATTAGCCGACAAAGTCGGATTTATTATCGGTTCTTAGGCAACGCCTCACCTTCTACCCAAGGTGCACCGGCTTTCATTAATTCCCGACCCATGGCAGACAGAGCTTTTTGATTTTTTTCTATTTTTTCCTGAATAGTATCTAACTGTTCCTCAGCAATGGCTAATCCTTCTTTAGCTGTAGTTGTAGGACCGTAAGTAGAAAATTCCAGTACCCGGCTTACCACAAATAAGCGACTACCCACATTGGGATTAGTCTTTTCCCCCGGACCCATTTTAGACCGATTGCCATTTAAGGCTTCGTCCAGATCAAGGAGTTTCATCCTCAATTTATACAGCCGTGTATCCAAATCACCAACATCGGCTTTGGACTGGGCCAATGCGGTTCTCATACCTTTTACACGGTTCAAGGTATTNTCCAAGGTGATTTGTACTGCCGATCCTCTTCGAGTGACATTTTCAAATTTTCTCCAAAATTTTGCCACTTGTTTTGGGCTATCAGTTGCAAGAGAGCCCTCATATAATTGCACCACCTGAAATTCCTGCGCACCAGATAATTGGGTTGTTTGACCATCAACCTGCTTATACATAGTTACCGTAAAGGTACCCGGTGCCGCCATAAATCCAGGCATCTGGTTATTATTTTCACCCAATCTCACAGCCATTGGAGAAGGGTATCTTAAATCCCACGATACGCGGTGAAATCCTTTTTTCGCTGGTCCATTAATCCGTCTAATTGCATTTCCATTTTTGTCCTTTACCACAAGTAAAATTTTTGGGTCGAGTTCACGTCGCTCAGATTCAACTACATCCCATCCAGGAAAATCAACATCATTATTTTTTTCCTTTGCCTTGCGCATTTCCTGTTTTGATTGCAGGTCACTGCTTAAATGGTAGGTAAATACAGCTCCAAATGGTGGG